>NZ_JBEZKW010000027.1:0-96203 GCF_040651795.1 Streptomyces sp. NPDC048361 | reverse complement strand
CCCCCAGGTCATTCCTTCGACAGGGGGACACAGTCATGCCGAGCCCGGAGGCCAGCGGCTCCGTTGCGGAACCGCGGAAAACATAACGGGGGGTGGAGGTGTGGGGGAGGTGGGGTTGTCCGGGGTGCGGGCGCCGGGTGCGGGGTGCGGGGTGCCGGGGTTGGGCCCTGGGACTCCTTGCCGCGGCTGTGCCCCGGGGACCCCGTGCCGTGAGCCGGGGCTGTGTCCCGGGGCCCCGTGCCGTGAGCCGGGCTGCGCCCCGGGGCCTCGTCGCTGTTCGCCTGCGGGTGCGTTGTGGCTGGCCGCGCAGTTCCCCGCGCCCCTTGACGGGGGCTGCGCCCCCAGGGGCTGGTCGCGCAGTTCCCCGCGCCCCTTGGGGGCTCGGCCCCCCTGTCGAGGGGTGCGCCCCCCCCGGCGGTTGCGGGGTTGGGGTGTTACAGGCGGCGGGTGGCCAGGGTCAGGCGGTCCCGGGCGTCGAACAGGGCGTCTTTCACCGTCTGTTCGTGGGCCGGGGTGAGACGGGCCACCGGGACCGAGCAGCTGATCGCGTCGCGGGCCGGGGTGCGGTACGGGATGGCGACGCCGAAGCAGCGCAGGCCCAGCGTGTTCTCCTCGCGGTCCACCGCGTAGCCCTGCTCGCGCACGAGGTGCAGCTCCTCGATGAGCTTCTCGCGGTCGGTGATGGTGTGCTCGGTGAGCTGCTGGAGCGTCTCCGGGAGCATCTTGCGTACCTGCTCGTCGCTGTGGGTGGCGAGCAGCGCCTTGCCGAGCGAGGTGGAGTGGGCCGGGAGCCGGCGGCCGACGCGGGTGAAGGGGCGCAGGTAGTGCTGGGACTGGCGGGTGGCGAGGTACACGACGTTCGTACCGTCGAGCCGGGCCAGGTGGATCGTCTCGGTGGTGTCGTCCGAGAGCCGGTCGAGGGTGGGGCGGGCCGCCGCCACGACTTCGTCGCCGTCGATGTACGAGGTGCCGACCAGCAGCGCCCGTACACCGATCCCGTACCGGGTGCCGGTGGCGTCGGTCTCGACCCAGCCGAGCTCCACCAGGGTGCGGAGCAACATGTAGAGGCTGGACTTGGGGTAGCCGACCGCCTCCTGCACGGCGGCCAGGGAGTGCATTCCGGGCCGTCCTGCGAAATACTCCAGCAACTCCACGGTTCGCACCGCGGACTTGACCTGTGCTCCACCCGCATCGCCAGCCGACATCCAGCACCCCGCTCCTTCTCGCCGAGGCTTCTTGCCAAGGCGGAACGCCCGTTAATAGAGTCCCAGCATATTGAGCTTATTCAGCATCGGGAACTCTGTTCAGAATACCGAACAAGTCCTGGTGGGCGGCGGTAGCGGACCGGCAGTAGCGGACCGGCAGCGGAAGGACAACGCGGTGAGCGCAGCAGCACCAGTCTGGAGTGTCGACCCCCGAACGGGGAAGCCGCGCGAAGAGGTTGCGGTCGAAGCCACACCCGAGGAGGTCGACCAGGCGGTCAGGGCGGCCCGGTCCACGCTCGGGGCGCTGGCCGACCTGAGCGTACGCGCCGTCTTCCTGCGGGCCGCGGCAGACCTCCTGGACGCGTCCGCCGGCCACGTGGTGGAGGCTGCCGACGCCGAGACGGCGCTCGGCCCCGTTCGCCTCACCGGCGAACTGGCGCGTACCACGGCCCAGTTGAGGGCCTTTGCGGAGGCCGTCGAGGACGGATCCTTCCTCGACATACGGATCGACCACGCCGACCCGTCCCGGACCCCGCCGTGGCCGGACCTCAGGCGGATCAAGATCCCGCTCGGGGTCGTCGCCGTGTACTCGGCCTCCAACTTCCCGCTCGCCTTCTCCGTGCCCGGCGGCGACACCGCGAGCGCGCTCGCGGCGGGCTGCCCGGTCGTCGTCAAGGCGCACCCCGACCACCCGGCGACCTCCGAGCTCTGCGTCTCGCTCCTGCGCCGCGCGGCCGTCCAGGTGGGGCTGCCCGAGGATGTCGTCGTCCTCGTGCACGGCTTCACCGCGGGCGTCGAACTCGTACGCCATCCGCTGGTGTCGGCGGCCGGGTTCACCGGCTCGGTACGGGGCGGGCGGGCCCTGTTCGACGCGGCGGCGTCGCGTCCGGTGCCGATCCCCTTCCACGGCGAGCTCGGCTCCCTCAACCCCGTCGTGGTGACGGCGGCCGCCGCCGAGGAGCGCGGCGAGGCGATCGGGGCGGGGCTCGGCGCCTCGATGACCATGGGGGTGGGCCAGTTCTGCACCAAGCCCGGCTTCGTGCTCGCGCCCCAGGGTGAGGCGGGCGACGGGCTGCTCAAGGCCCTCACCGCGGCCGTCAGCGACACCGACGCCGGGGTCATGCTCGACCACCGCATGCGCGACGCCTTCGTCGCCGGGGTCGCCGAGCGGGCGGCGCTGCCCGGCGTCGAGGCCCCGGTCACGCCCGGCGCGGGCGGCGAGCACACGGTGAGCGGCGGATTCCTGGCCGTACCGGCGGCCCTGCTCGCGACGGAGGGCGAGCACGAGCTGCTTCTGGAGGAGTGCTTCGGACCGGTCACGGTCGTCGCCCGGTACGCGGACGAGTCGGAGATCGGCGCGGTGCTCTCGCGGCTGCCCGGCAACCTCACGGCCACTCTCCAGCTCTCCACCGCCGAGGCGGCCGGTGAGGGCACTGGTGCCCAACTCCTCGCTTCCCTGACCCAGTTGGCGGGCCGGGTCCTGGTCGACGGCTGGCCCACCGGGGTCGCGGTCGCCCCCGCCCAGCACCACGGCGGCCCCTACCCGGCGACGACCTCCACCTCCACCTCGGTGGGCGCCACCGCCGTGGAACGCTGGCTGCGCCCGGTCACGTACCAGAGCACCCCCCAGGCCCTGCTCCCGCCGGAACTGCGCGACGACAACCCGCTGGGGCTGCCGCGCCGGGTGGACGGGGTCATGGAGTAAGCGAGTTGAGGTGACCGGGGGCCGGCCCCGGCCCGCCCTCGCCGGCGGCCGGCCCCTCGCACAGTTCCCGCGCCCCTGTCGACCCCGCCCTTCGGGTGCCTGGCCGTTGAGGCCTTGGGGGAGTTTGAGGGCGAGCGCCTTCGGGCGCGAATGGGGTCCGGGGCGGAGCCGCCGGAGGATTGGGTCAGCCCCGGTGACGGAGGCGTAGGGTGCTCGCGGTCGCCACCGCGAACAGCGCAGCCGCCAGCAGCAGGCTGACCCGCAGGCCGGGCACGAAGCCCGCGGGCCCGGTGACAAGGGAGCCGAAGACCGCGATGCTGAGCGCCCCCGCCACTTGCCGTCCCGCATTGAGCACCCCCGCCGCCAGTCCCGCCCGCTCGGGCGGCAGCGCCTCCAGCATGGCCGCGGTCAGCGCGGGTATCGCTATGGCGCAGCCGAGCGCGAGCGGGACCAGCAGGAAGGCCGCGAGCAGTGCAGGGGTGTGTTCATCGGCGGGCAGCAGCATCAACAGGCCTGTCAGCGACAGTAGTTGACCGGTCAGGATCGGCATGCGTGGCCCGTAGCGGTTGGACAACTTTCCGGACAGTACGTTCGTCACCGGGATCAGCGCCGTCATCGGCAGGAACATCAGCCCGGCCGTCAGCACGGACGCACCCCGCACCCGCTGGAAGTACAGGCTGAAGACGAAGACCACACCGTAGAAGGCGACGCTGGCCGCCGCACCCCCGGCGACGGCGACGACCACCGCCCGGCTGCGGAAGAGCCCGAGCGGCACCACCGGATGAACGACCCGGCGTTCGATCACCCAGAACGCCGCCCCGGCGACCGCCGCGACCGTACCCGCCACGATCCCCACCGTGCCCTGCTCGATCACCGCGAAGGCGAGCGCGGCCAGGGCCACGACGGCGGCCAGCTGGCCCGGCAGGTCGAGCGGGGCGGGGCGGCGCTCGGCGCGCGGGGCGCGGGCCGTCAGGGCGAGGGCCACGAGCCCCAGCGGAAGGTTGATGAAGAAGATCCCCCGCCAGTCCCAGAGCGTGGTCAGCGCACCACCCGCGACCGGCCCGAGCGCCACGGCCACCGAACCACCCGCCGCCCACAGCGCCACGGCCCTGGCCCGGCGCCGCGGGCCGGGATAGGCCTGGCGTACGAGGGCGAGCGAGGCGGGCAGTACCACCGCGGCCGCCACTCCCTGCACGACTCGAGCGCCGATCAGCATCCCGAGATCCGGGGCTAGGCCGCATCCCGCCGAGGCCAGGGTGAAGACGACCGTGCCCAGTGCGTACGCCTTCGCCGGGCCGACGCGGTCCGCGAAGGCGCCGGTCGACAGCATCAGCGCGGCGAACGCGAGGGTGTAGGCGTCCACCACCCATTGCAGCCCGGACATCCCGCCGCCGAGGTCACCGCCGATCGCGGGCAGCGCGACGTTCACCACGGAGGCGTCCAAGGTGATCAGGGCGAAGCCCAGCAGGGCGGCGCCGAGGGTGAGGGCGGGCGAGGAGCGCGGCTCGGTGGCCAACTGCCGTTCGGTGGGCGGAGCTTGGAGCGGAGAGTTCACTCCGGTGCTTGCTGTGGGACTCGCCGTGGGCTTCGGAGACATGTCCCCAGCTTGGCGAGTGTGCGCCGCGTACAGTAGTGGCCCGAATGCCATACACCCGGAGGTTCTGGCCATGCCGCTGCATCGGGTCGCCGTCGTCGCGCCCTCGCCCGTCTCGATGTTCAACCTGGCCATTCCTGAATTGCTGTTCGGCAAGGTGGAGATCGACGGCGGCCCCGGGTACGAGGTGGTCGTGTGCACCCCCGACCCCGGCCCCGTCGCCACCACCGGCGGCCTCGACCTGTATGTGGGCCGGGGCCTCGAGGCGGTCGCGGGGGCCGACACGGTGCTGGTCGCCGGGACGGGACAGCGGTACGAGGTGGACCCGCGCACGGTGAGCGCCGTCGTCGAAGCGGCCGCCCGGGGTGTGCGCATCGCGTCCATCTGCAGCGGCGCGTTCGTCCTTGCGGAGGCGGGGCTCCTCGACGGCCGCAGCGCCACGACGTACTGGGAGCTGGCCGAGGAGCTGCGCAGACGCTATCCGGCGCTCGACCTCAAGGGCGACGTCCTGTACGTCCAGGACGGCAATGTGATGACCTCGTCCGGATACGCCGCCGGGATCGACCTGTGCCTGCACATCATCCGCACCGACTACGGCGCCGCCGTCGCCAACACGGTGGCTCGCCAGGCGCTGGTCGCCCCGGTGCGTCCCGGCGGCCAGACCCAGTTCACCCAGACCCCGCTGCCCGTCGAACGCGGCACGGCCTGCGCGGACACCCGGGGCTGGGCCATGCGCAACCTCGACAAGCCCCTCACCCTCACCGACCTGGCGCGGCACGCGGGGGTCAGTGTGCGCACCCTGACCCGCCGCTTCCACGCGGAGAGCGGTGTCAGCCCTCTGCAATGGCTCCTCCACCAGCGCATCGAGCGTGCCAAGGAGCTCCTGGAGACGACGACGCTCACGATGGACCAGATCGCCGAGGCCGGCGGCCTGGGCAGCGCGGACTCCCTGCGCACCCACATCACCCGCCGCACCGGCCTCACCCCGAGCGCCTACCGGGCCACGTTCAGCAGACTCACGGCGGCCGCCTGAGCCGGGGAACGGGCCCCGCAGTCCGCCGTCGCGGAGTCGGTCAGTACATCGATGCTCAGCTCGCCCGGGCTGCTGACGGCAAGCTGGCTCCGTACGCGCAGATCGACCAAGTGTCGGGGCGGGTGGTCGGAGCGACGGCCTACTGGGATCCGCGACTGTTGCCAACGGGGGGCGGTTTGCGCGCGATCGAAGTCGGGTTCACCTGGCTCGCGGCATCGGCCCAGGGCACGGGGGTCAACACCGAGGCCAAGTACTTGTTGTTCCGGCACGCGTTCGAGAACTGGGGAGTGCAACGACTCGACTTGCAGACGGACGCGCGCAACGGCCGTTCCCGAGCCGCGATCGAAGGAGTCGGCGCACACTTCGAGGGCGTGCTCCGGAACTGGTCCACGTCGCGGGCGCCGGGCGAGGACGGCCGCCTCCGTGACTCCGCGATCTTTTCGATCACGGCAGCGGAGTGGCCCGAGTGCCAGGCGAGACTCCAGGAGCGGATCGCGCGCCACATGGACAGACAGCCCGGAGCGAATATCCCGGCTTCGGCCTGAGTCACGGCCGGCGGCAAGGGGCCGGTCCTCGGGTCGGGCTGACCGCAATACCCTGATCTGGCCCGGTCTGCGCAGGGGTGCGGGAATGGGGCGGGCGGCATCCGCGTTCCAGGGACCGTACGGGCTTCAACAATCTGAGAGAAGTGACATGCGCGTCGAGATCTGGAGCGACATCGCCTGCCCCTGGTGCTACATCGGCAAGGCCCGCTTCGAGAAGGGCCTGGCGGAGTTCGCTCATCGGGACGACGTCGAGGTGGTGCACCGTTCCTTCGAGCTCGACCCCGGCCGGGCGAAGGGTGACGTCGGGCCGGTGATCCCGATGCTGGCCAAGAAGTACGGCCGGAGCATCGAGGAAGCCCGCGCGATGGAGGCGAACGTCGCGTCCAACGCGCACGCCGAGGGGCTCGGCTACCTGGCCGACGGACGGGACCACGGCAACACCTTCGACATCCACCGCCTGCTGCACCTGGCCAAGGCGCGCGGCCGGCAGAGCGAGCTGCTCGACCTCGCCTACCGCACCAACTTCGCCGAGGAGCGCTCCGTCTTCGACGGCGAGGTCCTCGCCGACATCGCGGTCCTGGCCGGTCTCGACGCCGCCGAAGTACGGGCCGTCCTCGGCGACGAGAACGCGTACGCCGACGAGGTGCGTGCCGACGAGCGCGAGGCGGCCGAGCTCGGCGCCAACGCCGTCCCGTTCTTCGTGCTCGACCGCACGTACGGCATCTCCGGCGGCCAGCCCGCCGAGGTCTTCACCCAGGCGCTGGAACAGGCCTGGCAGGAGCACACCCCGGCACTGAAGACCCTCGCGGGCGACGACGCCGAGGTCTGCGGGCCTGATGGGTGCGAGGTTCCCCGCTGAGACCCCGGGACGGTGCCGGTGGAACGGCCCAGAGGGTGCCCCTCTGGGCCGTTCCATAAGGCTCGCTTGGGGCTCTCCGGAAATTTCGCCCAATTGACGTGAGGTTGCCGGGGATTCAGGCTGGACTCCATGGAACTGGACTCCCTCGCGCCCGGCGAATTCGCCCCGAAGACCACCTATCTCAACACCGCGAGCACGGGGCTGCTGCCCGCCCGGGCCGTGGCGGCCATGAACGAGGCCATCGCCGCCGCGGCCGCGGGGCGGCCGACCGACATGTTCGGGGATGTGGAGGCCGCCCGCGCTGCCTACGCCCGGCTGGCCGGCGTGCCCGTGCGGCGGGTCGCGGCCGGCGCGTCCGTCGCCGTCTATGCCGGCCTCGTCGCCACGTCACTGCCCGAAGGGTCCGAGGTCCTCGTGGCGCAGGCCGACTTCAGCTCGGTGGTCAACCCGTTCCACGTGCGCCGCGATCTGAAGGTGCGTACCGCCCCGCTGGAGAGCCTCGCCGAGGCGGTGCGGCCCGGCACCGCACTCGTCGCCGTCAGTGCGGTCCAGTCGGCCGACGGCCGCATCGCCGACCTCGCCGCGATCCGCGACGCCGCCCGCGTCCACGGCGCCCGGACCCTGGTCGACGTGAGCCAGGGCGCGGGCTGGCACCCGGTGGACGCGGACGCGTACGACTACACCGTGACCGCGGGCTTCAAGTGGCTGACCGGCCCGCGCGGGGTCGCCTTCTTCACCGTCCCCGACGATCTCGGCGCGCTGACCCCCGTCTTCGCCGGCTGGGTCGCGGGCGAGCACCCCTGGGACAGCTGCTACGGCCCCGTCGCGGAACTCGCCCACTCCGCGCGCCGGTTCGACGAAAGCCCCGCACTCTTCTGCTACACCGGAGCCCGGCACTCCCTGGCGCTCCTTGAGGAACTGGGCGTCGAACGGATCCACGCGCACAACACCGCGCTCGCCGACCGTTTCCGCGCCGGGCTCGCCCCGCTGGGGTACGAACCGGTGGACGCACCCGGATCCGCGATCGTCTCGGTGCCCGGACTCGGCCACCGCCAGGCGGAGTTGAGCCGCGCAGGCGTCGAACTGTCCGACCGCAGCGGCAACTTGCGTGCGGCCTTCCACTTCTACACCTCGGGGCGCGACGTGGACCGGCTCCTCGACCTGCTCCCCGCCCGCTGACCCTGGCCGGCCGGCTAGGCCTACCCGCACGTTGACCTGCACGTCGGCTGAGGCGGCCGCCGGCCCGCTCAGCCGTCGCAGCCCGGCTCGTCGCCGGCGGAGGGGCACAGGTTGGCCTCCACCTTGGCCAACAGCCGTGCCAGCTCGGTCCGTTCATCCTCGTCGAGCCCGGCCAGGGTCTGCTCCTCCAGCTCCGTCCAGGCGTCGCGCACCCGCTCGTGCAGGACGCAGCCGTCGTCGGTGGCCTCGACCAGCGAGGCGCGCCGGTCCTTCGGGTCGGAGGTGCGCCGCACATAGCCGGCCTGTTCCAGGCGCTGGAGCATCTTCGTCACCGTCGACGGGTCGAGTTCGAGCAGCTTGATCAGCTGGGACTGGCGGGTCGCCCCCGCGTCCCACAGGTACATCATCAGCAGCTCCTGCCCCGGGTAGAGCCCCATGGACCGCAGCTGCCGGCCCGCCGCGATGCGGTGCAGCCGGGCCACCCGGGAGACGGCGTGGCTGAACGGGCCGCCGCGCGCGGCGCTCGGCAGATGGCCGTAATCGGGACAGACGGGGTCATCGGAAGTCATGCCCACAGATTACCTTGGTCGGCCAATCAATGCGTTACAGTGGCACTCGTCGGCAATGCTTGGCCGACCACATAACTCTCCGCACCGCCCCGTGCTCGCCACCTCTGCCCGTCTCTCTGGAGGCCGCTGTGACCACCGCATTCGACCCGATCGACCTGGCCGGTACCCCGCTCGCCAACCGCATCGCCCTGGCGCCGATGACCCGCAGCCGCGCACACGGCCCCGGCAACACGCCGACCGCGTCCATGGCTGAGTACTACGCCCAGCGCGCGTCCGCCGGACTCGTCATCACCGAAGGGGTGCAGCCCTCCCCGGTCGGCCAGGGCTACCCCGACACCCCTGGTCTGCACAGCGCCGAGCAGGTCGCCGCCTGGCGCAAGGTCACCGACGCCGTGCACGCCAAGGGCGGCCGGATCTTCGCCCAGCTGATGCACGCCGGCCGGATCGGCCACCCGGATCTGCTGCCCGACGGCCTGATCAACGTGGCGCCCTCGGCGGTGGCCGCCGAAGGCCAGGTCTACACCCACGAGGGCCCGAAGCCGTTCATCACGCCGCAGGCGCTGAGCGAGGATCAGATCCTCGTCACCATCGGCGAGTTCACCGCTGCCGCGCGCAACGCGATAGAAGCCGGCTTCGACGGCGTCGAACTGCACGGAGCCAACGGCTACCTCATCCACCAGTTCCTCGCCCCCAACTCCAATGTGCGTGAAGACGGTTGGGGCGGTTCGGTCGAAGGACGCATCCGGTTCGCGGTCGAGGTCACCAAGGCGGTCGCCGCCGAGATCGGCCCCGAGCGCACCGCGATCCGCCTCTCACCGGGCAACCCGTACAACGGCATCGACGAGCCCGAGCCGCAGGCCCTCTACACGGCACTCGTCGACGCCCTCGAACCGCTCGGCCTCGCCTATCTGCACCTGCTCGAAGTGGCTCCGGAGCGGCGGGAGTTGACGCTGCGGCTGCGCAAGGCGTTCTCGGGCGTGCTGATCCTCAACGCCGCCACCGAAGGCCCCACCGGGCCCGAGGCGCTCGCCCTGATCGAGGACGGCACCGCCGACCTCATCTCCTACGGCGCGCTGTTCCTGGCCAACCCGGACCTCCCGGCCCGACTCGCGGCCGGCGGCCCCTTCAACGCCCCCGACGTATCGACCTTCTTCGGCGGCGACGACCGCGGCTACCTGGACTATCCCGCGCTCGACGCGTGACGTGACGTATCGAGTGGGACCGTGACATGCGGCCCATGGCTCGCCACGTGCGACGTGTGACATGGGGCCCATGCCGTTTGGTCAGGGTGGGCAACTCATCCTGGGTGAAGGTGAGTTGACCGATCAGAGTGTGGTTGCGCCGGGGCTGAGCGGCTCTCCGTACCAGCGCCAGTCGTCCGGGCGGGCCCGCCCCGGCAGGTCCGCGCGGCCGGTGGTCCAGAGCAGCACCTGCCAGCGGTCCTGATCGTCGGGTACGTCCCGGAAGAGCCGGGCCAGCACCCGGTCGCACAGTCCGGCGGGAGGCGCCCAGGTCAGGCCGAGTCCCTCGGCCACGTCGTGCGTGTGCAGCAGGGTCTCCACGATGCCCATCGCGCCGAAGCCCTCGGGGTCCGAGATGCCGAAGCTGTGGTAGGCGCGTACGTCGGGCGATGTGGTGCGCACCATCGCGGTGAGCAGCGCGCCGCTCGCCTCCAGGGTCTGGAGGAGCCCGCCGGGGCCGGCCGCGCGGTCCGCGTGCACCGCGTTGCGGGGCCCACCGGGCCGCTTGGCCTCCCACAGGTACGGCACCTCGCCGTCCAGCGGCGGCTGGGCGGGGCCGATCTGTACGGCGTACGCGAAGAGGTCGTCCGAGAGGTGTTCGACGGTCTCCCAGCAGTCCCACTCCAGCGTCCCCGCCTTCGTGCTCCAGTCCGCCGCGAGCCCGGCGCGCAGGGCGGTCACGGAGAGCCGTACCGTGTGCTCGACGTCGGCGGCGGTCACGGGAGTTCGGGAAGGTTCATCGACCATCGACATGGGGCGACCGTACCAACGATCTCTGTGGAGGGGGTGAGACGGCTCCCAGGCCGGGGGTCCAGGGGATGGCCCCGGACCCCCGGCCTGGAGGTCGTTCACGTCGCCGGCCTACCGCACCGGTGTCAGCGAGCCGGTGTCAGCGAGCCGGTGTCACCACACCGGCGTCACCGCACCGGTGTCAGCGAGCCGTCGTTCACTTCACCGGGGTGAAGTCCCGCGCTCCGATGAACTCCGGACGCCGGATCGGCGCGGCGAACGGTTCCACCGCGGTGTTCTCCACGCTGTTGAAGACGATGAACACGTTGCTGCGCGGGAACGGGGTGATGTTGTCGCCCGAGCCGTGCATCGCGTTGCAGTCGAACCAGGTCGCCGAGCCGGCGCGCCCCGTGAACAGTTTGATGCCGTGCCGGTCGGCCATCTTCGTGAGCGCCTCGTCGGACGGCGTCCCCGCGTCCTGCATCTGCAAGGACTTCTTGTAGTTGTCCTTCGGCGTCTCGCCCGCGCAGCCGAGGAAGTCCCGGTGCGAGCCGGGCATGATCATCAGGCCGCCGTTGGTGTCGTGGTTCTCGGTCAGCGCGATCGAGACCGAGACCGTCCGCATGTTCGGCAGGCCGTCCTCGGCGTGCCAGGTCTCGAAGTCCGAGTGCCAGTAGAAGCCCGAGGCGCCGAAGCCCGGCTTCACATTGATCCGCGACTGGTGGACGTACACGTCCGAACCGAGGATCCGGCGTGCCGTGCCCACCACGCGCTCGTCGCTCACCAGACGCGCGAACAGCTCGCTGATGCGGTGCACCTCGAAGACCGAACGTACGGACTGCGACTGCGGTTCGATGATCGACCGCTCGTCGGCGCGTACCGCCGGGTCGGCGATCAGGCGCTCCAACTCGGCGCGGTAGACCGCCACTTCGTCGTCGGTGAGCAGATCCTGGATCGACAGGAAGCCGTCCTGCTCGAAGGATTCGAGCCCGGCCGACGGTCCCCAGACGACGGGGTCCTGGCGGGGAGTGATCACCTCGGCGGCGCCACGCGTGGGGTAGAGATCCTGGGCAGTCATGGTCAGCCCTCCTCGGGTTCGGTCAGCAGGGGGTAGACGCCGTTCTCGTCGTGGTCCTCCCGTCCGGTGACGGGCGGGTTGAAGACGCAGACGCAGCGGAAGTCGGTCTTGGGGCGCATGGTGTGGCGCTCGTGGCCGTCCAGGAGGTACATCGTGCCCGGCTCGATCCAGTGGGTCTCGCCGGTCTCCTCGTTGGTGAGCTCGGCCTCGCCCTCGGTGCACAGGACCGCCTCGATGTGGTTGGCGTACCACATGGAGGTCTCGGTGCCCGCGTAGAGCACGGTCTCGTGCAGGGAGAAGCCGACCTTCTCCTTCGCGAGGACGATCCGCTTGCTCTCCCAGGTGCCCGAGGCGGCCTTCACATGGCGGTCGGTGTTCTCGATGTCCTTGAACGAGCGGACAATCACGGTGAGTTGCTGCCTTTCTGTTTACGTCTATGTATGTCTGTATGCGTCTGTACGCGTCTGTGTACGTCTGGATCGGTCGGCCGACCCCGGCGTACGTGGGTACGTCGGTACGTCGGTACGTCGGTGCCGGGGTGCGGCCGGGTGTGCCCCGCGGAACGGGTCAGACGGTCGCGGCGACCGCGCGGGCCAGCGTGCGCAGGCCCTCGTCCAGCTCGTCCGGGGTGATGGTCAGCGGCGGAAGCATCTTGACCACCTCGCTCTTGGGCCCGGAGGTCTCCAGGAGCAGCCCCAGCTCGAAGGCGCGGGCGCAGACCTCGGAGGCGCGGGCCGGGTCGGCGAACTCCAGGCCCCACACCAGGCCGCGGCCGCGGTAGGAGGCGCCGAGCCGGCTGTGCTCGGTGCACAGCGCGAGCAGGGCCTGCTCGATCTGCTCGCCGCGCGCCAGGGTGTGCTTCTCCATCTGGCCGCTGTCGGCCCAGTACGCCTCGAGCGCGGCGGTCGCGGTGACGAACGCCGGGTTGTTGCCGCGGAAGGTGCCGTTGTGCTCGCCCGGCTCCCACACGTCGAGCTCGCCCTTGAACAGGCAGAGCGAGAGCGGGAGTCCGTAGCCGCTGATCGACTTGGAGACGGTGACGATGTCCGGCACGATGCCCGCCTCCTCGAAGGAGAAGAAGGCGCCGGTACGGCCGCAGCCCATCTGGATGTCGTCGACGATGAGCAGCATGTCGCGGCGACGGCACAGGTCGGCGAGGGCGCGCAGCCACTCGGGGCGGGCCACGTTGATCCCGCCCTCGCCCTGCACGGTCTCCACGATCACGGCGGCCGGCTTGTTGAGGCCCGAACCCTGGTCCTCCAGGAGCCGCTCGAACCACAGGAAGTCCGGCACCCGGCCGTCGAGGTAGTTGTCGAACGGCATCGGTGTGCCGTGCACGAGCGGGATGCCCGCGCCGGCCCGCTTGAAGGCGTTCCCGGTCACCGCGAGCGAGCCGAGCGACATGCCGTGGAAGGCGTTGGTGAAGGACACGATCGACTCGCGGCCCTTGACCTTACGGGCCAGCTTCAGCGCCGCCTCGACGGCGTTGGTGCCGGTCGGGCCGGGGAACATCACCTTGTACGGCAGATCGCGCGGGCGCAGGATCACGTTCTGGAACGTCTCCAGGAACGCCCGTTTCGCGGTCGTCGCCATATCGAGGCCGTGCGTGATGCCGTCACGCTCGATGTAATCGATCAGCGCGCGTTTCATCACGGGGTTGTTGTGCCCGTAGTTGAGTGAGCCGGCTCCGGCGAAGAAGTCCAGGTAGCTGTGGCCGTCCTCGTCGGTGAGGCGGGCACCCTGCGCGCGGTCGAACACGGCGGGCCAGCCGCGGCAGTAGCTGCGCACCTCCGATTCGAGCGACTCGAAGACACTGAGGGCGGGCGGGGTGATGGTCACAGCGATTCTCCCTGGGGGTGGAGGGGGCCGATGCGGTAAAGGACCTCGGGCTGGTGCCCGTCGTCCGGGAACAGCCCGGCGTCGAAGAGGACCTCACGGCTCAGCAGGGCGCCGCGCCGCGTGGCGTACGAGGTGAAGAGCCGGTCGGAGGGGATGTTGTCCGGCGACACCGTGGTCTCGACGCGGGTGATCCCGTGCGAGTTGGTCACCTTCGAGGTGAGCGCTTCCAGCAGCAGTCCCGCGAGACCCTCGCCACGGTGGGCGTGGTCGACGGCCACCTGCCAGACGACCAGGGTGTCCGGTCGTTCGGGCCGTACGTAGCCGGTGATGAACGCGATCGGCTCACCCTCGGCGCCGCGGGCCACCACGGAGGTCCGGGCGAAGTCGCGGCACCAGAGCAGATAGCTGTACGAGGAGTTGAGGTCGAGTACCTCGGAGTCACGGGCGATGCGCCATATAGCGGCTCCGTCCTCCACTCGTGGGCTTTCGATTCGGACTGCTGTTTGCGCGGCGGTCATGCCGAGGGAATTTACCGACCGGAAATTGAAATCGCATTCCCGTCAGGGGGTGTGCAACGAGGTCATCCGTGTTATCACGCGAGCATGCGCGCGTGCCGGTTTGTCCGGTAATTACCGGACAAAAGGGCAGCGTTGTGGAGTCGATCACACCTGTGGACGTGTCTCAGACCTTGATGAAATCCATGTGTTTGAGGCCGCAAAGGCGGGGCAGAAGAAAACGGGAAGCTGCGGTGGATAAGCAGCTTCCCGTTTAGTTGCGTTCAGCGGAAGAACGCCTAGTGAATTCAGTTGTGCTTTATGTGTGCGCTGTCCGTGTGCGCATGACGTCCGGAGGATCGCTGCAGAGGTGTCGCCAGCTTCACCAGGTCTCGGACACGGCCTTGCGGGCGCCTTCCAGGTCCACCGCGATCCCGTATTCACCGAGCACCGCCCCCAGCGCGGCGAGCGACGACTGGACCACGCCCCGCGTGGCGTCCACGCCGTAGTGGTTGACCCGGATCATCGTCGAGGCCAGCGTCCCGCCGCCCGCGATCAAAGGCAGCGACGGGTCGGCCGCGAGCGCCTTGGCCACCAGCTCGGAGGCGTCCACGCCCTCGGGGGCGCGCAGGGTCGTGGCCACCGGAGCGGCGTCCGCGGCCGCGTGGACGTACGGGGCGACACCGCCGAGCGCGAGGGCGCCCGCCCGGGTCGCCGCGGCGGCCGACGCGTGCCGGGCCGTCACCGCGTCGAGGCCCTCGGAGTCGATGCGCTCCACACACGCTTCGAGCGCCAGCATCTCCAGCTGGGCCGGCGCGTGCGGCAGGGCCTTGCGGCCGCCGTCGATCCAGCGCTGCTTCCAGTCGAGGAGCGAAAGGTAGGAGTGGCGTGGCGCCTTCGCGTTGGCGGCGATCCGCTCCCAGGCGCGGGCGCTGACGGAGACCGCCGAGACGCCGGCCGGGCCGCCCATCGCCTTCTGCGCGCCGATCACGCACAGGTCCACGCCCCAGGCGTCCACAAGCAGCGGCTCGGCGGCCACCGAGGCCACCGCGTCCAGCATGAACAGCGCGCCGTGCCGGCGCACCACCTCACCGATCTCCGAGACCGGGTTGGTGTTGCCGGTCGCCGCCTCCGCGTGGACCAGCGACACGAAGTCGATCTCAGGGTGCTCGGTGAGTGCACGGTCGATCTGCTCGGCGGTGACCGCCGCATGGAAGGGCACCTCCAGGTCGACGACCTCGGCGCCGCAGTCGCGCAGCCAGTTGCCGAAGGTCTGCCCGTAGGGGCCGGTCACCACATTGAGCGCGGTGGAGCCGGGGTGTGCGGCGCCCCGGATGCAGCCCTCAAGGGGGAGCAGCGCCTCGCCCTGCATGATCACCACGTCCTGCTCGGTGGCGAGCAGCGCGGCCACCCGTCGCTCGATCGCCGCGAAGTGGCCGGCGGTCAGCGGGGCGAGGTCCAGGAGCGGGTGTGTCACGGCGGTGCCTTCTTCAGTCGGGTCGGGGGCCGGATCGGGGAACGCGTCAGGTGTTCGATCCTCTGGAGGGAGACTACCCAGCGCCTCGTACAGTGCTGGGCATGAGCGATCGCACGGTGCTGCATGTGAAGGGGCGCGTCCTCGTGGGACCCGAGGACGTACGGGACGAACTGTGGGCGGTCGACGGGCGGATCACCTACGAGCGGCCACCGGGCGACGCGCTCACCGTGACCGGCTGGGCGCTGCCGGGCCTGGTCGACGCGCACTGCCACGTCGGCCTCGACCAGCACGGCCCGGTGCCCGACGAGGTCAGCGAGAAGCAGGCACTCACCGACCGCGACGCCGGGACGCTCCTGGTGCGCGACGCGGGCTCGCCCTCCGACACCCGCTGGATCGACGACCGCGAGGACCTGCCGAAGATCATCCGGGCGGGCCGGCACATCGCCCGCACCCGCCGCTACATCCGCAACTACGCCCACGAGATCGAGCCCGGAGACCTCGTCGCGTACGTGGCCCGGGAGGCGCGGCGCGGCGACGGCTGGGTCAAGCTGGTCGGCGACTGGATCGACCGCGGCGCCGGTGATCTGGCTCCCTGCTGGCCGCGCGGCGAGGTCGAGGCGGCCATCGCCGAGGCCCACCGGCTCGGCGCCCGCGTCACCGCGCACTGCTTCGCCGAGGACTCGCTGCGCGACCTGGTCGAGGCGGGCATCGACTGCATCGAGCACGCCACCGGCCTGACCGAGGACACCATCCCGCTCTTCGCCGAGCGGGGCGTGGCCATCGTGCCGACGCTGGTCAACATCGCCACGTTCCCGCACATGGCCGACGGCGGCGAGGCCAAGTTCCCCGACTGGGCCGCCCACATGCGACGGCTGTACGAGCGCCGCTACGACACGGTGCGCTCGGCGTACGACGCCGGGGTGCCCGTCTTCGTCGGTACGGACGCGGGCGGCTCGCTCGCCCACGGCCTGGTCGCCGCAGAGGTCGCCGAACTGGTCAAGGCCGGCATCCCCGCGCTCGACGCGCTCTCCGCGACGGCCTGGGGCGCCCGGGCCTGGCTCGGCCGCCCCGCCCTTGAGGAGGGCGCCCCGGCCGACCTGGTGGTCTACGACCAGGACCCGCGCGCGGACGTCCGGGTCCTCGCGGCGCCGAGCCGGATCGTGCTCAATGGGCGTGTGGTGGGCTGAGCCCTGTTCATGGGTTCATGGGCGCCCGGTTGACCGGGGCGTGACGCGAGGCGGGGCCGGATCGTTGACGGTCTTCATGGGCCCGCCGGGGTGAACGCCGGGGTGAGGGGCGGCGTACGGGGCTCTGCTCGGGTGCGGGGGTGACGGGTGGGGGCCTCGGGGCTGGAAGAATCGAATATGAGGGCGGAAACCACCCTTTGGGGTGAACTGGCGCCGTGTGACGGCCAGTTCACTCTCAGTGCGTAAAGATGCGGTGTCTCAAGTTGCCGACGCGCCCCTCGATTCGCAGGAGTCCCACGAGTCCCCGTGGCGGGCGCCCGGCCAGCCATGTCTCCTGTGGGGGTTCCACCATTTTGAACAGCAACAACTTCCGCCTGCCCGCGCACGGTCCGGCCGCCCGCCCGGCCCGTCGCTCCCTCGCCGTCGCGTCCTGTGTGGCGCTGGCCGTCGGGCCGCTGCTCCTCGCCGCACCCGCGTCGGCCACCGGCGTCGAAGGCGACGGCGGCGGCCGGGCGAGCGCCGTCGTGCTGCGCACCGGACTCGACGTCTCCCTGCTCAACAAGGCGATCGACGTGCCGCTCAAGGCCACGCTGAACGAGGTGCAGGCCCCGGCGAGCGCCGAAAAGACCGCGCTGACCGTGAAGCTCGACGGGGTCGGGGGCGGGCAGCCCGTCAATGTGCTGAAGGCGGACGTGGCCACGGCCCGTGCGAGCGTCGACGCGAAGAAGGCGGAAGGCTCGACCCGGCTGGTCAACGCCCGACTCCATCTGCCCGGCCTTCCGCTGCTCTCCCTCGTCGAGGTGGGCGAGGTGACGTCGAGCGCGGTCTGCGAGGCGGGCCGCGCGCCGGTCGCCAAGTCGAACGTACTGGGCGCGGTGACCGTGCTCGGCAGGAAGGTCACGCTGTCGGCGGGCGGCACGACGCGTGTGCAGGTGCCCGGGGTCGGCGAGGTCACCCTCGACCTGTCGAAGGCGACCACCACCTCGCGGACCGCGGCGGCCGTCGCGCTCCAGCTCAAGGTCTCGGTCAACCCGCTCCATCTGAACGTCGCCGACGTCAAGGGCGAGGTCACGCTCGCCGAGGCGACGTGCCGGACACCCAAGGCGCCCCCGGCGCCGCCGGCGCCCGCCAAGCCGCAGCCGGGCGCCGCGGCCGCCCCCGACAAGGGGCCCGTCGAGACCGCGGTGCAGACGCAGAGCGTCGCCGACTCCAAGTTGGCCGAGACCGGGGGGAGTTCGGCCACGCCTTACCTTGCGGGTGGGGCGGCGGTGCTGCTTGTGGGTGGGGCGGGCGGGCTGGTCGCTGCGCGGCGCCGGGGACGGGGCTGAGGGACGGGGGCTGAGGGGCGCGGCTGAGGGGGCGGGGCTGCTCGTGCAGTTCCCGGCGCTCCGGTAGGGCACCCGGTGTCGACCGGGCGCCCCTCGGGTCAGCGGGCCGTGAGCGTCAGGGCCTGATCCAGCGCCTGGAGGAAGTGGTTCGTCGTGGGGCGGTCCCGGACCGCCAGGCGGAGCCACTGTGGCCCGAGGCCCGGGAACGTGTCGCCGCGCCGGGCCGCGAAGCCCAGCCCTCGCAGGCGCTCCCTGACCTCGGCCGCGCCCTCGATGCGTACGAGCACGAACGGCCCCTCCGCCCGCTCCACCGCCCGTACCTCGTCGAACTCCGCAAGCCCGGCCAGAAGATGGGCCCGGTCCTGGGCGAGGCGTACGGCGGCCGCCTCGGCCTCCGCGAGGGCGCGGGGCTCCATGCAGGCGGCCGCGGCGACCAGCGCCGGAGTCGACACCGGCCACAGCGGCTGGGCCCGATGGAGAGCCGCGACCGTGTCCGGATCGCCCAGGACGTATCCGATGCGCAGGCCGGCCAGGCCCCACGTCTTGGTCAGGCTGCGCAGGACGACAAGGCCCGGCAGGTCGGTGCGGCCCGCCAGCGCCTCGCGCTCACCCGGCACCGCGTCCATGAACGCCTCGTCCACCACCAACGTCCGTCCCGGGCGGGCAAGTTGGGCCAGTATGGCGGCGGGGTGCAGTACCGATGTGGGGTTGGTCGGGTTGCCGACCACCACCAGGTCCGCCTGGTCCGGCACGGCCGCCGGATCGAGTCTGAAACCGTCCTCGGCGCGCAGCCGCACCCGCCGCACCTCGTGACCCGCGTCGCGCAGTGCCGCCTCCGGTTCCGTGAACTGCGGGTGTATCACGACCGGATGACGGAACGTCAGGGCACGCGATATGAGGACGAACGCCTCCGCCGCGCCTGCCGTCAGAAGGACCCGCTCCACCGCGACGCCATGCCTGGCCGCGACCGCCGCACGCGCGGCCCGCCCGTCCGGGTAGGCGGCGAGTCCGGTCAGTGAATCGGCGATCCGCTCGCGCAGCCAGGCCGGGGGAGTGCCGGTGCGGACGTTGACCGCGAGATCGATCAGTTCGCCGCCGTCGTCGCGTACCTCCGCGTCACCGTGGTGGCGCAGATCGAAGGGGGCCTCGGTGGTGGGGATGGGCATGGCTTCCTCGCTCCTGGTGGGGGGTGCGTCGCGCCCGGCGGCGGACGCCCGGAGGTGGGGTCGACGTACGATCGCACACGTCGCCATCGCGGCACGGCCCGTGCCGCTCGACTTCCGCTTGGGTACGAGCAGTTCGCCGCCCCGGGCGAGCGCCGCGGCCTCCGCCACGGACGGCGTTCCGACCGCGGCGAGGGCCGCCCGTGAGCCGTGCGGGACCGCGACCGTCGCGAGCTCGGCGGCCGCGAACCCGCGCACGGGCACGCCGAGGCTTACGGCCGCCCCGACGATCCCCGGCTCCCGCGACTTGGCGTCCAGGGTGGCCAGTTCGGCGACAGAGGCGGGGTCGAGCCTGGCCTCCGACAGCGCGGCCCCGATCAGGGCGAGCACCTCCTTGGCCGTCACCCCCTTCGAGGCGCCGACCCCCACCACGAGACACGCCCCCGTACCGCCCGCCACGGGACACGCCCCGGCGCCCGGCGCGGCCGGGGCGGCTGCGCGGGGGACGGCGTCGTCGGCGGCCATGGCGGGGATCCTCTCAGGGCGCCGGCGGGCGGCACGGGGGCGAGGGCTGGACATGCGGAGTGCGGGCACCGTCGGTTAGCAAGGGCGCATGGCGGTAATCGTCGCGCTCGGCGCGTTCCTGATGACCCTGGTGGGCGGCTGGACCGCCCAGCGGGTCACCGACCGGCGCCACCTGGTGCTCGGGCTCGCCGGCGGCCTCATGCTCGGCGTGGTCGGCCTCGACCTGCTGCCGGAGGCCCTCGACGCGGCCGGCGAGGACCTCTTCGGGGTGCCCCGTGCGCTGCTCCTGTTCGTCGGCGGCTTCCTCTTCGCGCATGTCGTCGAGCGCGTCCTCGCGGTGCGCCAGGCGGCCCACGGGGCGGGCGAGCACCGGGCACCCGAGGTGGGCGTCGCGGTGGCGTCGGCGATGGTCGGGCACAGCCTGATGGACGGCATCGCGATCGGCGCCGCCTTCCAGGTGGGCGCCGGCATGGGCGTGGCGGTGGCCCTCGCCGTCATCACCCACGACTTCGCCGACGGCTTCAACACGTACACGATCACCAGCCTGTACGGAAACGAGAAGCGCAAGGCACTCGCGATGCTGTTCGCCGACGCGCTTGCTCCGATGGTGGGGGCCGCGTCGACCCTGCTGTTCACTCTTCCGGAGCAGCTGCTCGGCAGCTATCTGGGGTTCTTCGGCGGTGTCCTGCTGTATCTGGCCGCCGCCGAGATCCTCCCCGAGGCCCACCACGAGCACCCCGCCCTGTCGACACTGCTCTTCACCGTCGCGGGCGTGGGGTTCATCTGGCTGGTGGTGGGCGTCGCCGGCTGAGCAGGTCATCGCGCGCAGGCCCCGGCGAACCTGAGGGCCACCTCGGGGCGGGCCGCCCAGTGCGTGTGCAGATAGCTCGCGTGCACACCCTGCTGCACGAATCCCTCGACGCGGCGCTCGGGGTGCACGATGCCCCACGCCGGGTCGGCGCCCGCGCCCGGCTCGATGACGGTGCGGTGGAACTCGTGGCCGCGCAGCCGCGTCCCGGCGACGGCCAGGCTGTTGTCGCGGACCGCGACGGCCTCCCGGTAGCCGAGGGTGAGGCGGCCCGCCATCCGCGCATCGGCGTCGAGCACCCCGCACATGGGCTGCCCGTCGAGCGAGCGCGACAGATAGAGCAGCCCCGCGCACTCGGCGGCCACGGGCGCCCCCGAGCGGGCGAGCTCGGCGACGGCCTTGCGGAGCCGTTCGTTGGCGGACAGCTCGGCCGCGTACACCTCGGGGAAGCCGCCGCCTATCACCAACCCGCTGGTGCCGGGCGGGAGTTGCTCGTCCCTGAGCGGGTCGAAGGTGACGACGTCCGCGCCGGCGGCGGTGAGGAGTTCGGGATGCTCTGCGTAGGAGAACGTGAACGCGGAGCCGCCCGCGACGGCGACGACGGGCCGCTGCCGAGGCGCAGGACGAGCGAAATCCAGCCCGTCCGGCGATTGAGGAGCGGGGTCCGGGGCGGAGCCCGGTGCCCTCTGGCCCGAGCCGGTCGCCTCCGCCGGAGGCTTTCGGGAAGGGGCGGGGCGGAGCGGATCAAACCCCGGCTCCCACGCCTCCACCCCCAGCGGCGGAGCCGACCGGGCCAGCGCGAGCAGGGCCTCCAGGTCGCAGGCCTCCCGGACCTGGGCGGCCATCGCCGCCACCGCGTCCACCGCGTCCGCGCGCCGCTCCGCGACCGGGACCAGACCGAGATGGCGGGAGGGCGTGTCGACCTGGGGGGCGCGGCGCAGGGCGCCGAGGACCGGGATGCCCACATCCTCCATCGCCTCGCGAAGCAGCGCCTCGTGCCGGTCCGAGCCGACCTTGTTGAGGATCACGCCGCCGATGCGCACCCCGGGGTCCCACGAGGCGAACCCGTGGACCAGGGCCGCCACCGACCGCGACTGCGAGGAGGCGTCCACGACGAGCACCACCGGCGCGCGCAGGAGCTTGGCCACCTGTGCGGTGGAGGCGAGCTCGCCGAGCCCGCTCGCCCCGTCGTACAGGCCCATCACGCCCTCGACCACCGCGAGGTCGCAGCCGCGCGCCCCGTGCGCGAACAGCGGGGCCATCAGCTCGGGCCCGCACATGTACGCGTCCAGGTTGCGGCCGGGCCGCCCGGTCGCCAGCGCGTGGTAGCCGGGGTCGATGTAGTCGGGGCCCACCTTGTGCGGGGAGACGGCGAGACCGGAGCACGCGAACGCGGCCATCAGGCCCGTCGCCACGGTGGTCTTGCCGCTGCCCGACGCGGGGGCCGCGATGACGAGACGTGCTACCACTCGATGCCCCGCTGGCCCTTCTGGCCGGCGTCCATCGGATGCTTGACCTTGGACATGTCGGTCACCAGATCCGCGTACTCCACCAGCTGCTCCGGCGCGTTGCGCCCGGTGATGACCACGTGCTGGGTGCCCGGGCGGTCGCGGAGCACCGAGACGACCTCATCGACGTCGACCCAGCCCCAGTGCAGCAGATAGGCGAACTCGTCGAGCACATAGAACTTGTACGTCTCGGCCGCCAGGTCGCGCTTGACCTGCTCCCAGCCCTCGCGGGCCTTCTCCTCGTGGGTCGGCTCGCCCTCGGCGGTCTCGCGCTGGATCCACGACCAGCCCTCGCCCATCTTGTGCCAGTCGACGAGGCCGCCCTCACCGGAGGCCCCCAGCACCTTCAGCGCGTTCTCCTCGCCGACCTTCCACTTCGCCGACTTCACGAACTGGAACACCCCGATGGGCCAGCCCTGGTTCCAGGCGCGCAGCGCCATCCCGAACGCGGCCGTCGACTTCCCCTTGCCGACACCCGTGTGCACCATGACCAGGTGCCTGTTGCGACGCTGACGAGTCGTCAGTCCGTCCTCGGGTACGACACTGACCTGTCCCTGCGGCATTACGCGGCCCTCCTCGAAGTTCCCTGGACATCCTTGACGAGACCGGCGATGGAATCCGCCCGCAGCTCGTCCAACGTGACGGCGCTGCCGCCCAGTTCACGCGCGAGCTCCCCGGCGAGCCCCAGCCGCACCATCCCCGACTCGCAGTCCACCACCACCGACGCGGTGCCGTCGGCCGCGTGCAGCCGCGCCGCCCGCCCGGCGAGCGCCACCGGCTCGGGACCGCCCGTCGCCCGGCCGTCGGTGACGACCACGAGCAGCGGCCGCCGCGACGGGTCGCGAAGGCGCTCCACGCGCAGCACGTCATGGGCCTTCAGGAGCCCCGCGGCGAGCGGGGTGCGCCCGCCGGTCGGCAGCGTTTCGAGCCGGGCGGCGGCCGCGTCCACCGACGAGGTGGGCGGCAGCGCGAGCTCGGCGTCCTTGCCGCGGAACGTGACCAGGCCGACCTTGTCGCGGCGCTGGTAGGCGTCGAGGAGCAGCGAGAGCACCGCGCCCTTGACCGCGCTCATCCGCTGCCGTGCCGCCATCGACCCGGACGCGTCGACCACGAAGAGCACGAGGTTGCCCTCGCGGCCCTCGCGGGTGGCCTGGCGCAGATCGTCGCGGCGTACGACCAGGCCGCGGCCCGAACGGCCGCGCGCCCGCTGATGCGGGGCCGCGGCCTGCACGGTGGCCGTCAAGTGCAGCTTGGTGAGGGCCCCTTGGGGGCGGCGCGAACCGGTCGTACGGCCGTGGTCGGTGCGGGCCCGGGAGCGCCGGCCCGCCGCGCCCTGGCCGAGCCCCGGCACGCTCAGCATCTTCGTACGGAACGGCTCGGCGGCCTTCACCGCGGCGCGCTCGCCGGGGCCGCTCGGAGCAGGTGCGGCGGGCGGCTCCGGCGCCTCGGAGGTGTCCGGGGACGCGGACGGCTCGGGGGCGTCCGCGGGGCTCTCGGGGGAGTCGCCCTGCGGCGGCACCCCGCCGCCGCCACCGCCGCCGGGGCCCTCGGGGCCCGGGTCCGGATCGTCGTCGCCCTCGGCACCCTCGCCACTCTCGTCGCCCTGGAACTGCTCCAGGGTCTCGTCGAGCTTGTCCTGGTCGAGGCCCGGAGCGTCGAACGGGTTGCGCCGGCGCCGGTGCGGCAGCGCGAGCAGCGCCGCCTGCCGGACGTCGTCGCTCGTCACCTCCGTCCGCCCGGCCCACGCGGCGAGCGCGGTCGCGGTGCGAGCCATCACGATGTCGGCGCGCATCCCGTCGACCTCGAACGCGGCGCAGGTCGCCGCGATCTGGAGCAGCACCGCGTCGCCGAGGACGACGGAGGGCAGCAACTCCCGTGCCGCCACGATCCGTTGACGCAGGGCGCTTTCGTCCTCGGCCCAGCGCGCGGCGAACCCGGCCGGGTCGTCGTCGTGGGCGAGGCGCCGGCGCACCACCTCGACGCGCTGCCCGGGCTCGCGCGAGGCCGCCACCTCGACGGTCAGGCCGAACCGGTCGAGCAACTGCGGCCGCAGCTCGCCCTCTTCGGGGTTCATCGTGCCCACCAGCAGGAACCGCGCGGCGTGCCGCACCGAGACGCCCTCGCGCTCGACGTAGGAGGACCCCATCGCGGCGGCGTCGAGCAGCAGGTCGATGAGGTGGTCGTGGAGCAGGTTGACCTCGTCGACGTACAGGATGCCGCGGTGGGCGTCGGCGAGCAGGCCCGGTTCGAAGGCCTTCACGCCCTCGCCGAGTGCCCGCTCGATGTCGAGGGCACCCACCAGACGGTCCTCGGACGCGCCGACGGGCAGCTCGACCATGCGCGCCGCGCGCAGCCCGCCGGGACCGCTCTCGTGCGGCCCGTCCGGGCACTGAGCGTCGGGCGCCGCCGGGTCGCAGCTGAACCGGCAGCCCGGCACGACGGCCACCTCCGGCAGCAGATCCGCGAGCGCCCGCACGGCGGTGCTCTTCGCGGTGCCCTTCTCGCCCCGGACGAGAACACCTCCCACGGCCGGGCTGACGGCGTTCAGGAGCAGCGCGAGCCGCAGGTCGTCCATGCCGACGACGGCGGTGAACGGATACCGGGTGCTCATGTGCCGATCTCTCCTTCGAGTAGTGCTGTACGCGGCGGGCGGGCGGTGCAGGTCACGGCGCGCCCGGCGGGATGAAGGGCAGGCCGGCGGGCGGGCCCTGCTCGATCAGGCGCAGCAGGGCGTCGGTGTCGGCGTGTTCCTCGATCAGGTCTCCGAGCCGGTCGAGCTGCTCCTCGCGGAGCACCCCGAAGGAGGTGTCGGGCGCGGGCACGAACCGGCGGCCCGCGTCCCGCGCGACCTGTTCGAGGAAGCGGCGCCGGAACCCGTCGCTCTCCAGGGAGCCGTGCCAGTGCGTGCCCCAGACGGAACCGACCCGGCACCCGTCCAAGAAGGCTTCCCCGCCGAGGACTTCGGCCACGCCGTGATGGATCTCGTACCCCTCGACGCGCTCACCGAGAGCCTCGCCGACGGGCCTGGCCAGGGTCTTCTCCGCGGCGAACCGCACCCGGACCGGCAGCAGACCGAGCCCGGCCACCGAGCCGGCCTTCGACTCGACGTCGTCCTCGATGTGCTCGCCGAGCAGCTGGAACCCGCCGCAGATGCCGAGCACCGGGCGGCCGTCGGCGGCCCTTCTGGCCAGCTCTGCCGCGAGGCCGCGCTCGCGCAGCCACTCCAGGGCGCGGACGGTGCCGCGGGTGCCGGGCACCACCACGAGGTCGGCGTCGGTGAGCTCCTCGGGCCGGTCCACGAACCGCACGACGACGCCGGGTTCGGCGGCGAGTGCGTCCACATCGGTGAAGTTGGACATCAGCGGCACCGCGCACACCGCGACCCGCAGCACGTCCTCGCCCACGGGCGGTGCCACCACCGACTCGCGTACGGTTCCGCGCATCGAGACACGCAGGCCGTCCTCCTCGTCGATGCCGAGGCCGTGGGCGTAGGGCAGGATCCCGTAGGTGTGCCGTCCGGTGAGGCCGCGCAGCATCTCGATGCCGGGCTCCAGGAGCGTCACATCGCCGCGGAACTTGTTGACGACGTACCCCGCGACCAGCGCCTGGTCCTCGGGGCTCAGCAGCGCCGTGGTGCCGAAGAACGAGGCGAAGACCCCGCCCCGGTCGATGTCGCCGACCACGACGACGGGCAGCCGGGCGGCCCGCGCGATGCCCATGTTGACGATGTCGGTGCGCCGCAGATTGATCTCCGCCGGGCTGCCCGCCCCCTCGCAGATCACGGCGTCATACGTTGTCCGGAGCTCCGCGAGGCAGTCCAGCACGGGGCCGAGGAGCGCCTCTCGGCGCCCTCCGCCCAGTGCCTTCCCGGCGGACGGCCCGCCGGACGTGCCGAAGAACCCGCGGGCGCTCAACTCGCCCACCGGCCTGCCCATCAGGACGACCTGGCTGGAGCGGTCGCTGCCGGGTTTGAGCAGCACCGGGTTCATCAGGGCGGTCGGCTCCACCCGGGCCGCCTGCGCCTGCATCGCCTGCGCCCGGCCGATCTCCGCGCCCTCGCGCGTCACGAACGAGTTCAGCGACATGTTCTGCCCCTTGAAGGGGGCCACCTTGACGCCCCGGCGCACCAGCCAGCGGCAGATCCCGGCCGTGACGACGCTCTTGCCGGCGTCCGATGTGGTGCCCGCGATCAGCAGCCCGCCACCCATGTACGTCCCCTCCTCACAGCGGCTCGCGCGACCACGGCGCCGGCCAGCGTCAGCCAGCCCACCGTGCGTGAGAGCCGTACCGCCCGTTCGATGTCCGCGACTTCGACGGCGCGGCCCGCCGTGTTCAGGACCGGCCGGTGCTCGACCCGTCCCGCGTAGGAGAGCGTGCCGCCGAGCCGCACGCCGAGCGCCCCCGCGAACGCGGCTTCCACCGGGCCCGCGTTGGGGCTCGGGTGCCGGCCCGCGTCGGTGCGCCAGGCCCGTACCGCGCCCCTGGAGTCGGGCCCCGCGAGCGCGGCGAGGGCGGCGGTGAGGCGGGCGCCCGGCCAGCCCATCACGTCGTCCAGGCGTGCCGAGGCCCAGCCGTACCGGCGGTACTTGGCCGACTTGTGCCCGACCATCGCATCGAGGGTGTTGACCGCGCGGAAGCCCACGAGGCCCGGCACGCCCGCGAGCGCGCCCCACACCAGGGCGCCGACGACCGCGTCGGAGGTGTTCTCGGCGACGGACTCGACCACGGCGCGCGCGACGCCGTCGGCGTCCAGGGAGTGCGGGTCGCGTCCGCACAGGTGCGGCAGGCGCTCCCGCGCCGCGTCCACATCGCCCGCGGCGAGTGCGGCCCCGATGGCCCGCGCCTCGCGGCCGAGCGAGGTGCCGCCCACCACGCTCCAGGTGGCGGCCGCGGTCAGCGCGGCGGCCGCGACGGAACGGTCGCGTACGGCACGGGAGAGCAGGGCCGCGGCGCCCGCGGCGCCGCCCGCGCACACGGCGGTGTGCAGGGCGCCCCAGCCGCGGTGGTCGCGCCACAGGGCGCGTTCGACGGCGCCGGCCGCCCGGCCGAACGCGGCGACGGGATGGCCGCGGCGCGGGTCGCCGAGCAGGAGGTCGCCGATGAGTCCGGCGGTCGCGCCGTAGACGAAGGTGCGGTCGGCTCGCATGCTCAGCGCGCCAGGGCGGAGCGGCACGGGCCGGAAGGTCTCAACGGGCAGGCGCGCATGGCGGTATGTCCTCACTCAGGGTGTCCGCGCCCTGGTTCGACGTGACCGGCGGTGAGAGTTCCTGGCTCGCGGGGATCGCTCCCCGGTGACAGTGGCGGGACCGCGCCGGATTCGCACCGGCTTCCTCTTCTGCCGCCGTAGCTGGCCGGTGCAGTCCACCACGCCCCGAGAACAGCCGTCAACTTGCCGTTGACCTGCGGCGCGAGAGAGTGCCCGGCACCACAGCGAACCGCCCCGCGGCGCGGGCCACGGGGCGGTTCGGGTGGGGCGTGCGGGTCGGGCGACCGATGCCCGCGGGTCAGGTGACTGATGTCCGCGGGTCAGGTGGCTGTCACCCGCGGATCAGGCGTCTGACGACGCCCGCGGGTCAGGCGACGATCAGGTAGATCCCGTACGCCACGGCCGCCGCGCAGAGCGCGAAGCAGGCGTACGCCCCGGTGCGGGCCATCGCCACGTTGCCCGCGGTGCCGGAGGCCGCGGCCTCCCGCTTGGTGAGGCCGACGATGCCGAGGGTGAACAGGCCCACCAGGCCGACGGTCACCGCGAGGCTGACGCCGAAGACGGAGCCAAGAGCTGCCCAGTCGATGTGCATGAGGATTCCTTAGCTGGCCGGAGCGACCGAGTCAGACCGCCGCCGGAGTGGGCGGGTCGGCGGGGGCCGGGGCCTGGATCGTGGCCCTGAGGTCGGTCGACGCGAGCGCCAGACCGGTGGGCGGCGGGCTGACCGCGGCGATGGCGGTGGTGATGACACCGGCGGGCTCGGCCACGGGGGCGTCGTCGGCGGTGACGTTGTGGGCGTCGACCGGCTGGCGGCGCGACAGCTTCCAGATGATGCCCGAGCCGGCGATCAGGAGGAGCGCGACGGCGGCGATGCCCCAGGGGCCCTGCTGGGTGAGGAACTCCGCGCCCGCGCCGACGAGTCCGGCGGCCGGCAGCGTCAGGATCCAGGCGACGGCCATGCGGGTCGCGGTGGACCAGCGGACCACTCCGCCCTTGCGGCCGATGCCGGCGCCCATGACCGAGCCCGAGCAGACCTGGGTGGTGGAGAGCGAGAAGCCGATGTGCGAGGAGGCGAGGATGACGGTCGCCGCGCCGGTCTGGGCGGCGAAGCCCTGCGGCGGACGCAACTCGGTGAGGCCCTTGCCCATGGTGCGGATGATGCGCCAGCCGCCGAGGTAGGTGCCCATCGCGATGGCCAGACCGGCCGAGACGATGACCCACAGCGGGGGGTTCGCGCCGGGGTGCAGCACCCCGGCGGTGACCAGGGCGAGGGTGATGATGCCCATCGTCTTCTGGGCGTCGTTGGTGCCGTGGGCGAGCGAGACCAGGCCGGCCGATGCGATCTGCCCGGCGCGGTACCCCTTGGCGGTGGCCTTGTCGGCGGTGTTCCGGTTGAGCCGGTACGTGAGCCTGGTGGCCAGCATCGCGGCGATGCCCGCGACGATCGGGGCGGCCACGGCCGGGAGCAGCACCTTGGTGACGACGGTGGAGCCGTGGACCGAGGACCAGCCGGCCGACATGACCGCGGCGCCGATGAGGCCGCCGAACAGGGCGTGGGAGGAGCTGGAGGGCAGCCCGAGCAGCCAGGTCAGGAGATTCCAGAGGATGGCACCGACCAGGGCAGCGAAGATGACCTCGGTGCGGATTCCCTTTTCGTCGATGATCCCGCCGGAGATCGTCTTGGCGACCTCCACCGACAGGAACGCGCCGACCAGGTTGAGCGCGGCGGACATGGCGACCGCCGTCTTGGGCTTCAGGGCGCCGGTCGAGATGGTGGTGGCCATCGCGTTGGCGGTGTCGTGGAAACCGTTCGTGAAATCGAACACTAGAGCTGTCACGATCACAATCGCGAGCAGCAGCGTGATGTGTTCCATTTACCCAGGCAATCGTTCGACGTCAGTGGCGGGACGAACGTAAGTAACCTGAATGAACGGAAGATGAACTGGGGCGGGCGCACTGGTGACCGTGGCCGGTTCCCGCGCCGCCCCGGTCCGCCGGGGGCCGTTCAGCGCCCGGCCGCGAACCGTTTCAACTGCGCAAAAGTCCCATTGAAGAGATTCTGGTCACCCGGCAGGGCTCCGCCGCCATTGGCGTGCTGCCACACCGTCCAGTACGACCAGCCCGCGGGCAGCGCGCCGGGCGCGACGGCGTACCGGGCGAGCCACAGGGGGTGGTCGGCGGCGAAGGCTGTGCTGTGGCCGGTGCACCGGTTCCACCACGCCGTGGTCGTGTAGATCACCGGACGGCGGCCGGTGCGCAGCCGCACCTCGTCGCTGAACCCGGCGACCCAGTCGGTCATCTCGGCGGGGCTCAGCCCGTAGCAGGTGTCGCCGCTGCCGCCCCTGGCGTCCTTGCCGTACGGGTTGTGCTCCAGGTCGACCGCGGGCGGCAGGGTCCAGCCGTCACCCCGCCAGCCGCCCCCGTTGGCCGCGAAGAACGCCGCCTGCGCCCGGCCCGAGGACTGGTCGGGCACCGCGAAGTGATAGGCGCCCCGGATCAGGCCCACCCGCCGGGCGCCGTCGTACTGCTGCCCGAAGAACGGGTTGCGGTAGGTCGTCGACTCGGTTGCCTTCACGTACACGAAGGTCGCCCCACGGCTCTTCGCGGCGGCCCAGTCGACGCTCCGCTGGTGCGAGGAGACGTCATGGCCGGCGGGCTTGTCCTGCGCCGACGCACCGTGCGGCGCCGCGAGCGCGGTGAGGGCCGTACAGCCCAGCGCGAGGGCCGCCAGGCGCAGTGCGAGCGCGGCCCGCGCGCGGCTGAGGCGGGCGAGCGGACCCTGGTCCCGAACCATGGATTTCCCCCGAATTGCGGTGTACGGACCCAAACGTGCAGAGGCTAGTGGACGATCGCTTCCCGGCCCGTCCGTGGGACGCGTCCGCCCTGGCAGGATCAGTCTCATGAGCGACAACGAGGCGGCCATCGCCGCGGCATGGGCCCAATTGGTCGACACCGCGCGCAGGACCGCGGCCGAAGGGCTGGTGGTCGGAACATCGGGCAATGTGTCGGTCCGGGTCGGCGAACTCGTCCTCGTCACGCCGACCGGCGTCCCCTACGACCGGCTCGGGCCCGCCGACACCATCGCCGTCGACCTCGAAGGCCGCCAGGTCGTGGGCGCGCTGCGGCCCACCAGCGAACTCCCGATGCACCTCGCCGTGTACCGCACCACCGACGCCCTCGCCGTCGTCCACACCCACGCCGTGCACGCCACCGCCGTCTCCACCCTGGTGCCCGAACTCCCGCTGATCCACTACATGGCGGCCGCGCTCGGCGGCCCGGTCCGCGTCGCCCCGTACGCCGTGTACGGAAGCGAGGCACTGGCCCAGAACATGCTGAAGGCCCTGGAGGGCCGCACCGGATGCCTCCTCCAGAACCACGGAACCGTCACCTACGGCGCCGGCCTCGACCAGGCCTACGACCGCACCGCCCAACTGGAGTGGATGTGCCGGCTCTGGCTCACCGCCGCCACCCTGCCCGGCCGCACCCCGTCCCTGCTCAGCCCCGCACAGCTCGACGAAGTGGCCCGCCGGCTGAGCGGCTACGGACAGCCCTGAGCCCGGGCCGCCCCACGCGCTCTTCGGCCGCCACCGGACTCCTCTGACCCGGTGATCCACGATCTCTACGGCCCCGCCCACTGGCACCCGGGCGGCTTCGCCCCGAGACTGGGCAGGTGCGCCCCGCTACGAAGACGGCCGCGGCCGTCACCACACTGCTCGGCGTCGGCGCGGCAGCAGTCGTCGCCGGACGCTACGCCAGCGACGCCGCCCTCAAGGCGCCGCCAGGCCGGCCGCTGCCCGCCGACCGCCGGATCACCGTGCACGCCACGGAACCCGGCACCATCACGCTGACCCGCTCGCTCTCGGCGCTGCGGCCGGGGACCTACGGCCTGGAGGGCGACGGGGTCCACGCCGTCGTCGGCGACGTACTCGACCGGGCCCCGCACACCGCCGACACGGTCGTACGCCGCCTCGAGCGCGTCACCCGCGGCGTCCTCGTCGCGGGCGACCGGGTCGCCCTCACACCCCAGGTGCACCACGGCACCCCGAGCACCGCCCTCGGCATCGAGTACCGGGACGTGGAGATCCCGGCCGAGCTGGGGCCGCTGCCCGCCTGGCTGGTGCCCGCGCCACGCACCACCTGGGTGATCGCCGTGCACGGCCTCGGCACCACCCGCGAACACCCGCTCAACGTCCTGGAGTTCCTGCACCGCCAGCAGCTCCCCGTGCTCGCCCTCTCCTACCGCGGCGACGAGGGCGCGCCCCGCTCCCCGGACGGCCTCGGCCACCTTGGCGACTCCGAGTGGCGCGACCTCGACGCGGCGATCCGCTACGCCTTGCGCTCCGGGGCCCGCCAGGTCATCCTGCACGGCTGGTCCACCGGCGCCACGATGGCCCTGCACGCCGCCGCGCACTGCGCGCAGCGCGACCGCATCAGCGGCGTCGTCCTCGACTCGCCGGTCCTGGACTGGGAGTTCACGCTGCGCGCCCTCGCCTCCGCCAACGGCACCCCCGGCGCGCTGCTCCCGCTCGCCGTCCGCGCCGCCCAGGGCCGCACCGGCCTCCACGGCGACCGGCTCCGGGAAGCCGTCGACCCCGAGGCCCTGCGCGTCCCGACGCTGCTCTTCCACGGCCCCGACGACGCGCTCGCCCCCTGGGGCCCCTCACGTCAACTGGCCGACCGCCGCCCGGAACTGATCACCCTGCACACCGTCCCCGACGCCCCGCACGCCTCGATGTGGAACGCCGACCCGGCCGGCTACGAAGAAACCCTGCGCCGCTTCCTCACCCCCCTCATGTGACACCCGCCCCGCCCGGGCCACCCCGGCACGGCTGGTTCCGCTTGGCCTTGCGGACAGGGGGCCGCGACCCGTCCCCACGAGGGCGCCCCCTTGGCCGACGGGCGCCCATGTCCCCCTGAGGGGCCGGATACGGCTGATTCCGCTTGGGTGTTCGGACGGCGTGGGGGACGGCTTTCTTCGCGGGCACGGCCCCTGGCGCACCGGGCGCCCCCGGGGCCCCCGGGGCGACGGCCCCGGCCGATTCCGTTTGGGCTTTCGGGCAGTGAGCGGGAAGACTGCATGCGTGACGTCCCGGAAGCCTGATGAGAAGTTGCCGCGCGACTCCAGACTGCGGCTTGTCCGCGCCCCGCACCCGATGCAGGCCCGGCCCCTCGCCGCAGCCCGCAGGGCCGTGTCCGACCGGCGCACCCGGTCGGCCCCCCGGCCGCCCGCGGGCACCCCGGCCGCCGGCGAACTGGCCCGCCAGGCCAGAGCGGTGCTCGCCGATGCCGTACGCGTCGCCCGCTGGACCGATGCCGAGCGCACTCGCGGCGCCGCCCCCGGGCCCGGCCGGCCGGGCCCGCTTCCCGCGCCGGTCACCGAGCGGGCCGCCGCCGCGCTCGGCCTGACACCCGGTCAGGTACGGGCCGCCTGGGACCGGGCCCGGCTCGCCGGGCTCGTCGAGCTGCACGGCGCCACCGTCCGCCCCGGCTGGCGGCTGCGCGCCTGGGATCGCGACGACGCGGCCGTTCTGCGCGGCTGGGTCGCCCTGTTCGACGCGTGGTCCCTCGTGCACCCCGCGCCGGGCGACACCGCCCCCACGGCGGTCGCCGAGGTCGTCGAGGCCATCCCCCAGGTGCTCTCCCTTCTCCAGCTCTCCAACGGACCCGTTCTCGTGCCGGCCCTGCTCGACCTTCTCGAACAGCGCGTCGCCGAACTCCGCGAAGAGCGCTGCGAAGTCCCCTACGGCCCCCAGTCCGGCACCGGCCCGCTGCCCGATCCCGCCTCCCCACCGCAGCGTCTCGCGGACCTCCTCGACTGGGCCCTGGCCGGCCTCGCCGCGGTCGGCGCGCTGGTGCTCGGCGAAGGTCAGGCCACCCTGACGCCGCTCGGCAACTGGGCGGTCTGGGTCAAGCTGGAGCAGATCTGCGTCGCCGCGCAGAGCCCGGCCGGCAACATCGAGCAGCCCGCGGAGGACATGCTGCGGGGCTGCGCCGGCCTCACGCCCGGCCCGGCCCGCGCCGAGTACCGCGCGTGGATCGCCGCCCGCACCGTCGGCAGCGCGGTCACCGAACTCCTCGACGTCGCCCGCGGCGACGACGCCCTGCTGCGGGGCCTCGCCTTCGAGGCGCTGCGGGTCGTGGGCGCACCCGCCGAGGCCGGGGTGCGCGCCGCCGTCACGGAGACGTGCCTGCGCCCCTACGCCCTGCTGTGGCTCGCCGAGCACGAGGGCGGCGATCCCGAAGACGTGCTCGGGGTGCTGTCCCGGGAGGAGTCCACGTGGCTCTGGGTCGACACGGCCGCCGCCGTGGCCGACCACGGCGAGAGCGAGCTGCTCGTACGCCACCTCGACTCGGCGGTGCAGGGCACGGTTCCGGCGCTGCTCGACGAGGTACGGGCCGTCGGGCATCCCCGCACCGTGCAGGTCCTCGTCGCCCTCGCCGCGGCCCACCCCGACCCCGCCCTGGCCAAGGCGGTCCGCCGCGCGGCCTTCCAGGTCCACACGGGTTCCGCGTAGCGACGCGCGTAGCGACGCCCGACGCCCCTGGAAATCGCCCAACCCCGGGGGCGCACGAAGTGCATGGGGCGTCGCTACGCCGTCAACTTCCGCCCCCCGCAGGCTCGTTGGGCACTGCCCACTACCCACTGCCCACTACCCACTGCCCACCGCCCACCGCCCACCGCCCACCGCCCACCGCCCCAGGGTCCAGGGCCCAGGCGGGCCATCGGGCCCCGCTCACTCCGGTCGCCAGGCGGCCCTCGTTACTCCCCGCCGCCCGGGGCATACGTGCCGAAGCTCCACACGTTGCCCTCCGCATCTCTCGCCATGTAGTCCCGCGAGCCGTACTCCTGGTCGGTGGGCTCCATCAGGATCTCCACGCCCTGCTCCGCGGCGCGCTTGTGGTGCGCGTCGACATCGGTCACCACCACATAGACCCCGGCCGGGCCCGCGTTCGCCATTGTCTGTGCGAACAGGCCCCCGCGGCCCTTGGAGCCGAGCATCACCACGCCCGTGCCGTAGGACAGCTCGGCGTGCATCACGCTGCCGTCCTCCGCCTCGTACGCACACACCTCCGTGAAGCCGAAGGCATCCTTGAGCTGGCGGATCGCCGCCTTCGCGTCGCTGTAGAGAATCGTCGGATACAGGCTCATGCCGATCGCTCCTTCCCCGTGAAAACCGCAGAGTGTGACCTGGAACTCAGTCTTGCACCCGGCACTGACAACGCCCTCCGGCGCCGGGACTCAGCGCGCGAAGGTGTTGCAGCGGCCCGTGTCGCCGGTCTGGTAACCGGTGTAGAACCACTGCTGGCGCTGCTGCGCCGAGCCGTGCGTCCAGGTCTCCGGGGTCACCCGACCCTGGAACTTCTCCTGGATCCGGTCGTCGCCGACCGCGGCCGCCGCGTCCAGGCCGTCCTTGATGTCCTGGTCAGTGAGCTTGGAGACGAGGGGGCGGCCGGTCGACTTGTCCGGGGTCGTCGTCGCATGACGCGCCCACACCCCGGCATAGCAGTCGGCCTGCAACTCCACCCGCACCGCGTTGCTGCCCGCGCCCTGCTGCCCGTCCTGCGCCTTCTGCAGGGTGCCCATCAGGTTCTGGATGTGGTGGCCGTACTCGTGCGCCACCACATACGCCTGCGCGAAGGGGCCGCCGCTCGAGCCGAACTTCGTCCGCAGCTCGTCGAAGAACCCCAGGTCGAGGTAGACCTGCCGGTCGCCGGGGCAGTAGAAGGGGCCGACCGCCGACGTGGCCGTCCCGCACGCGGTGTTGACGCGACCGGTGAAGAACACGGTCCGGGCGGGGGAGTACCTGCCGCCGCGGCGCGGGAACTCCTGACCCCAGTAGTCCTGGACGCTGTTGACCACCGCGACGATCCGGCAGTCCTCCTTGGTGTTGGCGTCCGCGCCCGTACGGCAGCTCTGGCCGACCTGTGCCTGCGACGACGAACTCGCGCCCGGCGCGGTGTCGCCCGACGAAAGCCCCAGCTGCTCCGGCCCCACGCCGAAGAACAGACCGAGGAGCAGCGCGATGACACCGACGATCCCGCCGCCGATCGTGGCCCGGCCGCCCGGGATACGGCCTCCGCCCCGCGCGTCGTTGACCTCCGAGGTGTCCAGATCGGCGTCGTCGTCGAACTGCATGGGCGCACCACCCTGTGTTCCATCGTGTTCCATCGGGGTCGCACGCGGAGCGGTCCGCCCGGAGCCACCCCGCGTATCAAAGAGGTCACCCCGAGTATCGACCAGCTCATTGCGGTACGCCCGTTTTGCCGCGTCGGCGGATACGCTCGGCGCGTCATGGACCGGACCCGCCTCGCACTGACCGCAGTCGCCGCCGTACTCGCTCTGCCGCTGGTCACCGCGGCACAGCACACCCGCCAGACCCCGTACGGCGACCGCTTCGAGACCTTCGCCGCAACGGGAGCCGGACCCGTCTCGGTACGGATCCGGGGCGCGGTCGTGGAGGCGTACGACGGCGCGACCGGGGCGCGGGAGTGGACGTACGGCAGAAGCGGCAGCCGGCCCCTCGCCCTGCACCGGGCCCCCGGACACGCCTTCGCCGTGTGGTCCGACGGCATGGTCACGGACACGGACACCGACCCCTTGGGCACGGGTACGGGTACGGGTGCGGAAATGGACATGGGCATGGGGATGGGGATGGGCACGGGCAGGGGCGCGAACACCGGCGACGGCCGCGGCCACGACGGCACCCGCCACGACGACGGCACTGCCCAGGACAATCGCGGCCACCGGGTGCGCTGGCACCGGGCCGTGCCCGGTCTCGCCGGATGGCTCGCGGGGCGGTCCGAGCGGGCCGCCGGGGTACTCCAGGGGCTCGACCCCGGCGCCCGCATGCTCGCCGTCGTCACCCCCGAACGCGTCAGCGCCTTCCGGGCCGCCGACGGCGATCTGCGCTGGTTGCTCACCGCCCGCGACGGCTGCGCCTTCGACCCCGCGCGCACGGCGCACACCCGAGGCGTACTGCTGATCGCGCGGCCCTGCCGGAACCGCGGCTCCTGGAGCGGGCAGATGACCGCCGTCGACGGCCTCGGCGAGATCACCGGGCACCGCACCCCGCTCGGCAACGACCTCCCAGGTGAGCGGCGTGCGGACGGGGGCGGAAAGCGGGTTGCACCGCCCAGTTAGAATTGACCCCATGGCAATTCTCCTTGTGCATTAGGCGGCGTCGACCTCCACGCCCTGCCGTCGCCCGACACCGCCCTTCCAAGGACGCGCTTCGCGCGGCGCCTCTTGCCGTCCCGTCCGCCGTCCATACCGCCCTGGAGTCTTTCCGTGATCACCGCCACCGGCATCGAGCTGCGCGCCGGCGCCCGAGTCCTCATCGAGTCCGCATCCTTCCGCGTCGCCAAGGGCGACCGCATCGGCCTTGTCGGCCGCAACGGAGCGGGCAAGACCACCCTCACCAAGTGCCTGGCGGGCGAGGGCATCCCCGCCGCCGGCACCATCACGCGCTCGGGCGAGGTCGGCTACCTGCCGCAGGACCCGCGCACCGGCGACCTCGACGTGCTCGCCCGCGACCGCGTCCTGTCCGCCCGCGGCCTCGACGAAGTCCTGCGCAAGATGCGCGAGAACGAGGAGCGCATGGCGAACGGCAAGGGCGCCACGCGCGAGAAGGCGATGAAGAAGTACGAGCGCCTGGAGACCGAGTTCCTCACCAAGGGCGGGTATGCCGCCGAGGCCGAGGCCGCCACCATCGCCGCCGCGCTCGGCCTGCCCGACCGGGTGCTCGGCCAGCCGCTGCACACCCTCTCCGGTGGTCAGCGCCGCCGCATCGAGCTCGCCCGGATCCTCTTCTCGGACGCCGACACCCTGCTCCTCGACGAGCCGACCAACCACCTCGACGCCGACTCCATCGTCTGGCTGCGGGACTACCTCAAGACGTACCGCGGCGGCTTCATCGTGATCTCCCACGATGTCGACCTCGTCGAGACGGTCGTCAACAAGGTCTTCTACCTGGACGCCAACCGCTCCCAGATCGACGTCTACAACATGGGCTGGAAGCTCTACCAGCAGCAGCGCGAGGCCGACGAGAAGCGCCGCAAGCGCGAGCGCCAGAACGCCGAGAAGAAGGCCGCGGCCCTCAACTCGCAGGCCGACAAGATGCGCGCCAAGGCCACCAAGACCGTCGCCGCGCAGAACATGGCCAAGCGCGCCGAGCGGCTCCTGTCCGGCCTCGAAGCGGTCCGCGTCTCCGACAAGGTCGCCAAGCTGCGCTTCCCCGAGCCCGCGCCCTGCGGCAAGACGCCGCTGACGGCCGAGGGCCTGTCGAAGTCGTACGGCTCCCTTGAGATCTTCACCGACGTCGACCTGGCCATCGACAAGGGCTCACGCGTCGTCATCCTCGGCCTCAACGGCGCCGGCAAGACGACCCTGCTGCGGCTGCTCGCCGGGGCCGAGAAGGCGGACACCGGCGAGGTCACCCCGGGGCACGGCCTCAAGATGGGCTACTACGCGCAGGAGCACGAGACGCTCGACCCGGAGCGTACGGTCCTGGAGAACATGCGCTCCTCGGCGCCCGACCTGGACCTGGTCGAGGTGCGCAAGACGCTCGGCTCGTTCCTCTTCTCCGGCGACGACGTCGACAAGCCGGCCGGGGTCCTCTCCGGCGGCGAGAAGACCCGTCTCGCCCTGGCCACGCTCGTGGTGTCGTCCGCCAACGTGCTGCTGCTCGACGAGCCCACCAACAACCTCGACCCCGCCAGCCGCGAGGAGATCCTCGGCGCGCTGCGTACGTACAAGGGCGCGGTCGTCCTGGTCACCCACGACGAGGGCGCCGTCGAGGCGCTCCAGCCGGAGCGGATCATCCTGCTGCCCGACGGCGTCGAGGACCTGTGGGGCCCGGACTACGCGGACCTGGTCGCGCTCGCCTGACCGTTGCTCCGGCGCGGCTTCCGCGCATGATCCATCCACTGATCCACTTCCTCTGGATCATTCGGCTTACGCGTGATCCTCAATCTGAGTGAGAGCGTCTCGTACCCCGGTGTGTCATGCGCGGGATCAAGGTCCGTCCCTTGTGGGACGGGCCTTTTTCCGTGTGTGACCCGGAACACAGCGCTGACCTGGCGCTTCGTATCGACTTTCGGGCCTGGATATGTCCAAGCGCAGGCGGAATGCGCTATTCCGCCCCGCCCGGACGCCGTCCACGCCTCCAAGGTTGTTGCACGGACCTTGCCGAATGGGTGGCCAGGAAGCGCGAGAGGGGTGATCATGAGAAGTCCAGAGCGCACTTCCCATGAGGAGGCACGGGTGGCCGAGACTCTGAAGAAGGGCAGCCGGGTTACCGGCGCCGCGCGCGACAAGCTCGCGGCAGACCTGAAGAAGAAGTACGACTCCGGTGCGAGCATCCGGGCGCTGGCCGAGGAAACCGGCCGGTCCTACGGGTTCGTCCACCGGATGCTCAGCGAGTCCGGGGTCACTCTCCGTGGACGCGGCGGAGCGACACGGGGCAAGAAGACCGCCTCGGCCTGACCGAGGCGGTCCCGGGCAGCTCCTGTGGCCCACCGGTTGCGGTGGTGGCCACCCGGTCGGCTCAGCGGTCGACCGGGTGGTTACTGTGCAGTCACTTAATGACCGCCGAGGCGGTCATTCACTGACGGCCACGCACCCGGAGGCGCCCCATGGCTACGCCCGCATCCGCACTCGACGTATTCGACAAGGACGGTGTCCGGCTCTCCGTCGATGACGCGGTCGCCACCGTGACCCTGACCAATCCGGCCAAGCGCAACGCTCAGTCTCCCGCTCTGTGGCGGGCGTTGGCGGAGGCCGGACGGTCGCTTCCGGGCAGTGTCCGCGTCGTCGTGCTGTGCGGAGAGGGCAAGTCCTTCTCCGCCGGCCTCGACCGCCAGGCCTTCACCCCCGAAGGCTTCGACGGCGAGCCCTCCTTCCTCGACCTCGCGCGCGGCTCCGACCAGGAGCTCGACGCGGTGATCGCCGAGTACCAGGAGGCGTTCACCTGGTGGCGCCGCAACGACATCGTGTCGATCGCGGCCGTCCAGGGGCACGCGATCGGTGCCGGCTTCCAGCTCGCCCTCGCCTGCGACCTCCGGGTCGTCGCGCAGGACGTGCAGTTCGCCATGCGCGAGACCAGCCTCGGTCTCGTCCCCGACCTCACCGGCACGCACCCGCTCGTCGGGCTCGTCGGATACGCCCGCGCGCTCGAAATCTGCGCGACGGGACGGTTCGTCGGGGCGGAGGAGGCCGAGCGCACCGGCCTCGCCAACCTCGCCGTGCCCGGCGACGAACTCGACTCCGCAGTACGGGACTTGGCGGGCGCGCTGCTCGCCGCGCCCCGCGACGCCGTCGTCGAGACGAAGGCACTGCTGCGGGGCGCCGCCGGGCGGAGCTACGAGGAGCAGCGCCTGGCCGAGCGCGCCGCCCAGGCCCGCCGACTGCGCGACCTCGCGGGCCTCTCGGACTGAGCGGCGCCGCCCGGGATCGCCCAGGACGGTTCAGTGCCCGGCCCGCCGCTGCCGGCTCATGTACCCGGCCCGCCGCTGCCCGCGCTCCGGGTCAGCCCGCCCAGGTGATCAGGACCGCCACCGAGGCCGCGTCGGGGACGTCCCGGCGTACCTCCGCGCGGACCGCCCGCGCGACCTCCAGCGGGTTGTGGAGCGGGTCCGTGGCCAGTTCCACGCGGATGTGGCCGTCCGCCGTGTGTACCGGCGGGCCCAGCTCGGACGTCAGCCGTGCCACCCCGGGCGTGGTGAACGCGGCGGTCGCCGCCACCGAGGCCGCCGGGTCCGCTGGGCCGGGCGGGGGACCGCCGTCCGGGGGATCCGGCAGCTCGTCCAGGAGGGCCGTCACCTCGACGTCGACATCCGACACGATGAGCCCGAGCCGGTCCCGAGCCGCCGTGAACAGGGCTTCCCGCACGGTCGCCGCGAGCTCCGGCAACGGCCGGCCGCCCAGCGCCGCGAGCTGTGCCGCGATGCGGAGCGGGCCGGGGGAGAGCGCTGACGGCGGTGCCGGGACCACCGGTTCCGTCAGGGCCCCGGGGTCGGCAGGGGCGAGCCGTAGCGACGTCACGGCGCAGCCCGGCACCGCGGCAGTCGCCGCCCGCAGCACCGACACCGCGGCCCGCTCCGTGATCCACACGCCGTCCTCGCGACCACCGAGGGCGAGCAGCCGGCCCAGCCCCAGTCGACGGCGTACCGCCGTACTCCATCCATCACCCGTCATGCCCCCAGCCTGCCGCATCGCGGGCGCGAGTCGGGGCAAGCGCACTTAATGTGGGCATTGGAGTCCAAGGGCGAAGGGACGAATGGTCATGAGCGACAGCGAACAGAGCAACCGGCCCGGTGCATCCGCGAACGACCCGCTCGGCGGTGCGGCCGACCAGGCCAGGAAGCCGTCCACGGTCAAGCGTGGCGGCGGCGACCCGGCGGGGCGCGGCCGCACCACGATCGCCGACGGCGTGGTCGAGAAGATCGCGGGTCTCGCGGCCCGTGACGTCGTGGGCGTCCACGCGATGGGCAGCGGGCTCTCCCGCACGTTCGGGGCGGTCAGGGACCGGGTGCCGGGCGGCAACAAGTCGGGCGTCACGCGCGGCGTGAAGGCCGAGGTGGGCGAGGTGCAGACCGCGCTCGACCTGGAGATCGTCGTGGACTACGGCGTGTCCATCGCCGAAGTGGCCCGCGACGTCCGCGAGAACGTGATCTCCGCCGTCGAGCGGATGACCGGGCTCGAAGTCGTCGAGGTCAACATCGCGGTCAGCGATGTGAAGCTGCCCGACGAGGAGGACGACGAGCCGGATTCCCGGCTCCAGTGACCCCCTCCGGTAACCCCGACGGCCCAAGCGGCCGAACTTCTTCACTTCCGCGCACGGAACTTCCGCGCACTGACTACTGACGGGTCGGATCCATGGAACCGAGGAGCTCAGCATGAGCATGGCGGTGGTTGGCTTGATGGCCGGCATGGCGCTCGGATTCGCCGGATATTTCGGCGGCTTCGGGGCGTTCCTGCTGATCGCGGCGCTGGGCGCGATCGGTTTCGTGGCAGGCCGGTTCTTGGACGGTGACCTCGAACCCGGCGACTTCTTCCGTCCGCGCGACCGCGGCGACCGGCGGCGCTGACCCATGGCGGCGGCCGGACGGATCGAGCCCGCCGAGCGCGGCGCCACCAAGATCGCCGACCGGGTCGTGGCGAAGATCGCCGCGCAGGCGGCGCGGGAGGCGCTCGCCGAGGCCCCGGCAGGCGGCGCGCCGCCGCGCGCCGATGTCGCCGTGCACCAGGACTCGGCCCGGGTACGGGTCAGTGTCGAGCTCGGCTACCCCGGCGACCTCGGCGGTCAGTGCCGCGCGGTGCGTCGCCAAGTCGCCGAGCGGGTAAGGGCGTTGGCGGGAATGGAAGTCCCTGAAGTGGCGGTGCAGATCGAGCGTCTGCACGCGGCGGACGCGCGCACGGCGGAGCGGGGGAGGATCCGATGAGCCACCCGCAGGAAGGCGAGGGCGGCACCCGGCGGCTGCCCGTCGTCGAACAGGGCGACGAGCCGGGCCACGTCTCAGGACACGCCTCCGGACTCGATCAGGCCGACTCGGCCGCCGGTTACGACGCGGTGCCGGTCCTCGCCGAGGGCGGTCGGGCCGGACGATTCTGGTCCGCCCGCCGGGTTCCCTCGGCTCTGCTCGCGCTGGTGATCCTGGCGGTTTCCGGGCTCTTCCTCTACGACGTCGCGGCGGTACGCGCCCACCGCTCCGCCATGCGCTGGCGGGTGCGGCTCGCCGACTGGCTGGCCTCCCACCCCGTCGACGACGTGGCGGTCATCGCCGGCGCCGCCGCCGTGGCGCTGATCGGCCTCTGGCTCATCGCGCTCGCCGTGACGCCGGGGCTGCGGAGCATCCTGCCGATGCGCAGCCCCTCGCCGGCCGTGCACGCCGGGCTCGACCGGGCCGCGGCGGCGCTCGTGCTGCGCGACCGGGCCATGGAGGTGTCGGGCATCCAGTCGGCCCGGGTCCGCATGGGCCGCCGCAGGGTCGTGGTGCGCGCCCACTCGCACTTCCGTGAACTCGACGACGTACGGGCCGACTTGGACGCGGCGCTCGGCACCGGAATCCGGGAGCTCGGCCTTGCCGGGCCGCCCCGTCTTGCGGTCCGTGTGAGCCGCCCGGCACGGAAAGGCTGAGCCATGCTGCGAACGGTCAACCGGGTGGTGCTCGGCCTCGTGGGCCTCGTGCTGTTCCTCGCGGGCGGCGCGGTCCTCGCCGCCGGGTTCGGCGCCGCCGTGCCGTCGTGGTGGCCGTGGGGCACCAAGCACGACGTGCTCCTGAGCCGCGACCGCCGCCACCACTGGCGCGACCAGGACTGGTGGTGGCCGGTCGTGATCGCCGTACTCGCCCTCCTCGTGCTCCTCGCCCTGTGGTGGCTGTTCGCGCAACTGCGCCGGGCCCGCCTCGCCGAGGTTCTGGTGGACTCCGGCGACGGCGAGGGTGCGCTGCTGCGGGGCCGGGCCCTCGAAGGGGTGCTCGCGGGCGAGGCGGAGACCCTGGACGGGGTGGCGCGGGCCCAGGCCGTCCTGGTCGGCAGGCGGTCCGCTCCGGCCGCGCGCGTGGCGCTGCTCCTCGAACCGCACGCCCAGCCGGCGGCCGCGCTCGTCCACCTCGACGGGCAGGCCCTCGCCCACGCGCGGGACTCGGCGGGACTCGCGGAGCTGCCCGCCGAAGTCCGGCTGCGGGCGGTCAAGCACCGGGCGCGGCGCGTGAGTTGAGGAGGCGAGCCCGCCCCTTCGTCACACGTCCCGCGCCCGCACGGAGCGCGGGACCTGCCACGTAAGGGCACGGCGTCAGCGAGCCGTCAGTTCTGCTTGCGACGGTGAGGCGGTTTCTCACCGTTCCAAGGAGCTGATGGTTCGTATGTGGTCCCGACATGTGACGACGGTCCTCACGGCCCTCGCGGTGGGCACGGCCTGTGCCCTCATGGCCCCGGGCACGGCCGAGGCCGCCGCGACCTGCACTCCCACGAAGCTGCCGCTGCCCGCCGGGATGACCGAGGGCGTCATTGGCGCGGCCGACAGCGGCAGCGGATTCGCCGGGTGGGTGTACAACGCGTCCACCTATCACGCCGTCCGCTGGAGCGGCGGCAAGGTCATCGACTACGGCGACCTCCCGGGCCTGACCGCCACCATGACCGTCGCCGGTGTCAACCGGTCCGGAACGCTGGTCGGCTACACCGACGACCGCGACAACAACAAGGCGCACGCCTTCCGTTCGCGCGACGGCAAGCTGGAGGCTCTGCCCCTGCCCTCCGGCATCGAGTCCGCCTTCCCCACGGCGATCAACGACGCCGGTGACATCGTGGGCTGGGGCTATGGCGCTGCCGGCCCCGGCATCGCGGTTCTGTGGCCCGCCTCCGTTCCCGGCACCGCGGTGAAGGTGGCCGGCGGGCTGCCGACGGCCGGATCGAACCGGGCGGTCGGCATCGATCAGGACGGCACCGTACTGGTCAACTCCTACCCCGTGGGCAACGGGACCGACTCCAACGCCGTCTACCTCTGGCGGGCGGGCAGCGCCCGCAAGTTGGCCGTTCCGCCGGGCAGCACCAGGGTGGCGGGCGACGCCATCTCCCAGGGCCGGGTGGCCGGGTCGGCCGCGCAGGCCGACGGGCGGGGCGCGGGCGTCCTGTGGGACAAGGACGGTTCGTTCGTACGACCCGAGAAGAGCGCGCTCCTCAATTCCGTCAACAGCACCGGCCAGTCCGTCGGCTTCGAGACCGGAGGGGGCTTCGAAGACCCTCTGGTGACGGGTGTCTGGCAGTTCGGCAAGGAGATCGCCTCGCTGACCGGTTCGCAGATACGCGTCGCGGTCTCCGCCAACGACGGCACCCTGGGCGGGAGCGTCCGCGACTACGACGTATACCGGACGTTCCCGACGACGTGGCGCTGCGGCTGACGGCCTGTGGGCCGCCGGCGGGGCCCGCGCCCCGCACCTCGAGACGTCGGCCGCCTCTCGACGGCTCGGGGCGGCCGGGACGGTGGGCCGGGTCAGAAGCCGTGTCGTGCCCCGCCGTCCACCGGGACCATGATGCCGGTGAGGTACGAAGCCGCGGGGGAGAGCAGGAAGGCGGCCGTGCGGCCGAACTCCTCCGGGGTGCCGTAGCGGCGCAGCGGGATCTTCGCCTCGTTGGCCGCGCGGGTCGCCTCCGCGTCTCCGGACAGCTCGTCGAGCTGCCGGACCCGGTCCGTGTCGATACGGGCCGGAAGGAGCCCCACGACGCGGATGCCGCGCGGCCCCAGCTCGTCGGCGAGCGACTTGGCGAACCCGGCGAGGCCGGGGCGCAGCCCGTTGGAGAGGGTGAGGCCCGGGATCGGCTCGTGCACGGAACCGGAGAGCACGAAGCCGATCACCCCGCCCTCGTCGAGTTCCCCGGCGGCCGCCCGCGCGATGCGCACCGCGCCGAGGAAGACCGACTCGAAGGCCGACTGCCACTGCTCGTCGGTGTTGTCGGCGACGAAGCCCGGCGCCGGGCCGCCCACGCTGACAAGGACGCCGTCGAAGCGCCCGAAGTGCTGGCGGGCGGCGGCGATGAGCCGTCCCGCCGACGCCGGGTCGGCGTTGTCGGAGACCACGGGCAGCGCGCCCGGGCCGAGTTCGGCGGCGGTCTCCTTCAGTGTCTTCTCGTCGCGGCCGGTGATGACCGCCTTCGCGCCGTCCGCGACGAGCGCGCGGGCGGCGGCGAGGCCGAGACCCCGCGAGGCGCCGGTCACTACGTACACACGGTCCTTCAGTCCAAGATCCATGGGCCTATCCTGCCTCGTCGCCGCAGTCCGGCTCCAGCGCGCAGGCGGTGGCGACCAGGCCGATGTGGCTGAAGGCCTGCGGGAAGTTGCCGAGCTGCCGGCCGCTCACCGGGTCGTACTCCTCGGCGAGCAGCCCCACGTCGTTGCGGAGCGTGAGAAGCCGCTCGAACATCTCCCGCGCCTCCTTCTCGCGGCCGATCAGGCGCAACGCGTCCGCCATCCAGAACGAACACACCAGGAACGTGCCCTCGTCGCCCGGCAGGCCGTCCACGTCCGCGGCCGCCCCGTCGGTGCTGTAGCGGCGTACGAACCCGCCCTGGCCGAGCTCCGCCTGGATCGCCTCGACGGTGCCGACCACCCGGGGATCGTCCGCCGGAAGGAAGCCGACGCGGGGGATGAGCAGGGTCGCCGCGTCGAGCTCCGCGGAACCGTAGGCCTGCGTAAAGGTGTTGCGGACCGGGTCGAAGCCCTTCTCGCACACCTCCTTGTGCACCGCGTCCCGCATCCGGCGCCAGCGGTCGGCGTCGCCGCGCAGAGTGGGCTCCTCCTCCAGGGTGCGCACCGCGCGGTCCGCCGCCACCCACGCCATCACCTTCGAGTGCACGAAGTGCCGGCGTGGCCCGCGCACCTCCCACAGGCCCTCGTCCGGCTCGCGCCACCGCTCTTCGAGGAAGTCGAGGAGGGCGAGCTGGATGTTCCAGGCGTGCGCCTCGCTCTTGAGACCGGCCCGGCGGGCCAGATACAGCGAGTCGACGACTTCGCCGTACACATCGAGCTGCAACTGGTCGACGGCCGCGTTGCCGATCCGGACCGGAGCCGACCCGAAGTGGCCTTTCAGCCACGGGAGTTCACTCTCCGGCAGCCTGCGCTCACCGGCGATCCCGTACATGATCTGGAGGTCGGCCGGATCGCCCGCGACGGCGCGAAGGAGCCAGTTCCGCCACTGCGCGGCCTCCTCCAGATAGCCCGCGGAGAGCAGCGATTCGAGCGTGAGGGTGGAGTCGCGCAGCCAGCAGTAGCGGTAGTCCCAGTTGCGGATGCCGCCGATCTCCTCGGGCAGCGAGGTGGTGGGCGCCGCCACGATGCCGCCGGTGGGCGCGTAGGTGAGGGCCTTGAGAGTGATGAGGGAGCGCATCACGGCGTCCCGGTAGGGCCCTTGGTAGCGGCAGCGTCCCGCCCACTCCCGCCAGTCGGCGAGGGACTGCTCCAGGGACTCGTAGGGGTCGATGAGGTCGGGGCGCGGCTCGTGCGAGGCGTGCCAGGTGAGGACGAACGCGACCTTCTCGCCCTTGCCGACCGTGAACGACGAGCGGGTGCTCATGTCCTGGCCCCACGTCTTGACCTCGGGTTCGCTGCGCAGCCACGCCGAGTCGGGCCCGGCGACCGCGACCCGGTGCCCGTCCGAGCGCCGCATCCAGGGCACCACATGGCCGTGGTCGAAGCGGAGCCGCAGGACGGAGCCCATCTCGACGGTGCCGCTGACGCCCTCCACGATGCGTACGACATCGGGGGCGACATCGCGCTGCGGCATGAAGTCGATGACCTTCACCGTGCCGGTGCGGGTGTCCCAGTAGGTCTCCAGGACGAGCGAGTCGTCCGCGTAGACGCGCCGGGAACACTGGCCCGTGTGGCCCGCCTCGACGGGGGCGATCCGCCAGTGGCCGTTGTCCTCGTCGCCGAGCAGGGCCGCGAAACAGGCGGCGGAGTCGAAGCGGGGCAGGCAGAGCCAGTCGACGGATCCGTCGCGGCCGACGAGGGCGGCGGTCTGCAGATCGCCGATGAGGGCGTAGTCCTCGATGCGCTGTGTACGTTGGGTCACGCCAAGGCGTGTTCCCGGCCAGGCAAACTGCTAAGCGCCGCGTGCTCCCGCACCACTCTCCGCCATGCGGGCCGCGTGCTCCCGCGCCCCTCCCCGCGGAACGGCGGCGCGCTCCCGCACCGCTCTCCGCTACACAGCCGCGTGCTCCGGCACCACCGCGGGCTCGGCCTTCGCGGCCTCGCGGTCCTGCTTCTCACGGCGTACGAGGATGAACCAGCCCACCGGCACCGCGGCGGAGAACAGCCACCACTGAACGGCGTACGCCATGTGCGGGCCGATGGAGCTGTCGTCGGGGGCGGGAATCAGTTCGGGGGAGTCACCGGACGGTTCGGGCGCGGTCTGCTCGATGTATCCGCCGAGCACCGGTCGGCCGAGCGCCTTGGTCTGCTGGGCGCTGCTGATCAGCATGACCTGGCGGGGCGGCAGGCCCTTGACGTCCTTGATGCCGCTGGCCGCGGTCGTTTGGTCGGCCATCAGACGGCCGGTGATGGTGACCTTGCCGCGGGGCGGCGCCGGGATCTTGGGGAAGTCCGTCTGGTTGCCGTTGTCGGCGATCCAGCCCCGGTTGACCATCACGGTGGGGCCGTCGTCGAGGTCGAAGGGGGTGAGCACGTGGTAGCCGACCCGGCCGTCGGCCGCGGTCCTGCGCCGTACGACGACCTCGTGGGCGGTGTCCCAGGTGCCGGTGGCGCTGACCTTGCGCCAGTAGTCCGACCGCGGGACGGTGTGGCCCGGTGAGGTGAGCTCGGTCACCGCGACCGGCTGCGCCTTCAGGTTGTCGGCGATCAGGGTGTTCTGGGCGACCTTGTGCTCATGGCGGTGCAGCTGCCAGAAGCCCAGCTCGATCATCGTGGGGATGAGCGCCAGGGTCAGAAGGGTGACGAGCACCCACTGCCGGGACAACAGGAAGCGGTACACCCCATGACCGTACAACTCGGGCCATGGGGTGCGCTGAGTGGGGTGGGGGAAATGCCGGGGGTGGGGAACCGGGTTCAGACCTTGTCGACGATGCCCGCCTTTCCCTCCGCGCGGGCGCAGTGCGCCCCGCAGAACCACGCGCCCTCGACCTCGACCCCCTGGCCGATGATCTGGACCCGGCAGTGCTCACAGATGGGCGCCATGCGGTGGATGGCGCACGAGAAGCAGTCGAAGACGTGTACCGCGCCCTGCGCGTGCACCTCGAAGGACATCCCGTAGTCGTTTCCGCAGACCTCGCAACGTGCCATGCGCCACAGGGTGGAGGGTGCGCGGCGCGCGCGGTGGGCGCCGCGCCCGGCACTCACCCGTCTGCCGGTGTCACATCCCGGAGCAACTGGGTGAACGCGGCCTCGTCGACGACGGGCGTGCCGAAGGACTTCGCCTTGACCGTCTTGGAGGTGGCCGCATCGGGGTCGTTGGTGACGAGCAGGCTGGTGAGGCGCGAGACGCTCGTCGCCACATGGAGCCCTGCCTCGATCGCCCGGTCCTCCAGGAGCTCCCGGTCGACGGAGGTGTCCCCGGAGAACGCGACCCGCATGCCCTGCTTCAGCGGCCGGTCCGGTTCGTAGCGCCCGGGGTTGGGGTGCGGGCAGGCGGGTCGCTTGCGCGAGGCCCGCCAAGTGCCCGATCCGCCCCGGTATGACGCTTGGTATCCGATACGCGGAGTGGGCGGTGTGTCCGTCCACTCGGTGAGCGGCCGGCATTCGAGCAGCGGGAGGCGCACCCCGCCGGCGGCCGCCGCGTGCAGGCTCGGCCGGAACGCCTCGGCGAGCACCCGCGCGTCGTCGAGCGCGTGGTGGGCGCGCTGCTGCACGACGCCGTAGTGCGCGGCGAGCGACTCCAGTTTGTGGTTGGGCAGCGGCAGCGCCAGTTCCTTGGAGAGGGCGATGGTGCACAGCCGCTGCTTGACCGGTGCGGTGCGGGTGGCCCGCGCATACTCGCGGGCGATCATCTGCCAGTCGAAGATCGCGTTGTGCGCGACGAGGACCCGGCCGTCGAGCCGCGCCGCGAACTCCTCGGCGACCTCGGGGAAGAGCGGGGCGCCTTCCAGCACGTCACTGGTGAGCCCGTGGATCCACACCGGGCCCGGGTCGCGCTCGGGGTTGACCAGCGTGTACCAGTGGTCCTCGACGTTGCCCTGCGCATCGAGCCGGTAGACGGCAGCCGAGATTATCCGGTCGTCGCGGGCGAGGCCGGTGGTCTCCACGTCGACGACCGCGTACCCCGGTGGGTAGGCGGCCGGCCACGTCGCTGCTGTCGTCAGGTCGTCGAGCATGGTCACAGAGAATACGGGGCCGCACTGACAGCCCGGCCCGGACCCGTGGCCGGGACCGGGCGCCCGGGGGCGGGCTCCGCAGGCCGCAGCCCTTCAACTGGCGGCCGTAACAGCCGATATGTGCCGCTGCCCGGCCGCCCGCGCGCCACCCGTGCGGGTGGCCCGATGAGGCCCTGCCCACACCCGCGGGCGCCCGGAGCGGTCCTTGCCGGGCGCGCGGTCATGCGTCCCGGTCCCTCAGCAGCCCGTCCACCAGAGCCCGTACCGAGACCGTGAACAGCCGCTCCTGGTCCACCGGCGCGGCCAGCGCCCGCGCCAGCGGCGGGTCCTGTTCGGCCGTCGCGGCGTGCCACAGCTCCTCCTCGGCCGGGCGCTGCTGCGGGGCGCGCTCCCGGTTGCGCTCGACCAGTACGTACCCCACCACCTGGAACTGCACGGCCCGCACGGCCTGGGCCGCGCGGGCGCCGCGCAGCCCCGCCGCGTGCACCTCGTGGACCAGCGCCTGCTGTGCGGGCAGGAACATCCGCTCGGTCAGGCCGCGTTCGTGCACCATCGCGATCAGGTGGGGGCGGGCCCGCAGCTCGCGGCGCAGGGTGCGGGCCACCGACACCACGCGCGCGGCCGGAGTGCGCCCGCGCGGCTCGATCTCGCCCAACTCCTCGACGGTCCGCTCGACCAGCGCGTCCAGGAGCGACTCGCGGTTGCCGACGTGCCAGTAGATCGAGGTGACGGCGGTGCCGAGCTCGGCGGCGAGCCCCCGCATGGTCAGCGCGGCCGGGCCGTGCCGTCTGACCAGGGATCCCGCCACGACCAGGATCTCCTCCCGGGTGAGCGACTCACGCGCCATATCTGATGCTCCCTCAATTCCGGTGCCTGCATGGCCCTTTACCCTTCATCGCAAGCGGTGTAACTGTGTTACAGACCCCCGAGAGTGACCGGCGAAGAGCAGTCTGCGAAGGGTGGTACGACATGGCACGCGTACGGTACGGGGCGCGCACCGAGGCCGAGATCCAGGCCGCGCGCACCGCGAGTTCCAAGCTTCCCGACATCTGGTCGACCGGCGTGGTGGCGGTCTGGGAGAGCGACCCCGACGCGGTCGCCGCCGTGCTCCCGCCGCCGCTCGAACCAGCCGAGCGCCCCCTGGTGCGGGCCAACATCAGCAAGGTCGACCTGCCCGGCTATCCCCTCGGCGCGGGCTCGGTGGCGGTCGCCGCCGTGCACGACGGCCAGGAGGGCTGGTATCCGCTGGTCATGCCGATGACCCACGAGCGGGCCCTGATCGGCGGGCGCGAGGTGTTCGGCGAGCCGAAGAAGCTCGGCGAAGTGGCCGTCGAACGCGACGGCCTGGTCGTACGGGCCTCGCTCGCCCGGCACGGCATCGCCTTCGTCGAGGTGCGCGGCGCCGTGGACGGCCCGCTGCCGCTGCCCGAGCCGACGCGGAAGACCGACTTCTACTTCAAGTTCCTGCCGGCCGTCGACGGCGAGGGCTTCGACGCCGACCCCGCCCTCGTCCACTGCGTACGTAACGAGAAGGTGCGCAAGCTGGAGAAGATCACCGGCGATGTGGTGCTGCGCGAGTCGATGTACGACCCCGTCGCGGACCTGCCGGTGCGCCGCGTCGTCGAGATCACCATAGGCGAGAAGACCACCGACCAGAAGGGCAAGGTCGTCGAACGGGTCAGCGCCCAGGCCTTGTTGCCCTACATCCATCAGCGCTACGACGACCCGCAGCAGATCCTGGACGGCCCGCCCGAGGGGAGCGTCTGAGCATGGAGCTGAGGCAGGGGCAGGTCGCCGTCGTCACCGGCGCGGCGAGCGGGATCGGGCTGGCGATGGCGCGGCGGTTCGCCGCCGAGGGCCTCAGGGTCGTTCTCGCCGACGTCGAGGAGGGCGCCCTGGAGAAGGCGGCCGGCAGCCTCCGCGAGGACGGGGCCGAGGTGCTGGCCCGTACCGTCGACGTCAGCGAGCGGGATTCGGTGCGCGCGCTCGCGGACGCCGCGTACGAGGCGTTCGGCGCGGTGCACGTGCTGTGCAACAACGCCGGGGTGGGCTCCGGCGCCGAGGGCCGCATGTGGGAGCACGAGGTCAACGACTGGAAGTGGGCCTTCGCGGTCAACGTCTGGGGCGTCTTCCACGGCATCCAGGCCTTCGTGCCCCGCATGATCGCGGGCGGCGAGCCGGGCCGGATCCTCAACACCTCCTCAGGGGACGGCGGAATCGCCCCGCTGCCGACCGCGTCCGTGTACGCCGTCACCAAGTCGGCGGTGGTCACGATGACCGAGTCCCTGTACGCACACCTCAAGGCGGAGGAGGTCCCGATCGGCGCATCGGTGCTCTTCCCCGGGCCGCACATGCTGCGCACCGGACTGTGGGAGTCGCACCGCAACCGGCCCGAGCGGTACGCCAAGGAGCGGCCGCGCAAGACCCCCTATCGCAGCCTCGACCAGTGGGAGGCGGCCATGAAGGCGGCCGGCCAGGAGATCGAGTTCACCCCGGTCGAAGCGGTGGCGGACGAGGTCGTCGACGGGATCCGCGCCGACCGGTTCTGGATGCTGCCGGCGAGCGAGCACAGCGACCGGCAGATCCGAGCTCGCTCGACGTCGATGCTCGACCGGGCGAACCCGGCGTACCTGGAACGCTTCATTCTGGACTGACGAGGAATGACGAGGGACGTGCGATGACAGCACAGAAGGATGCACGGACGACAGCAGGACAGACAGCAGCAGGACGGGTAGCAGCAGGGCAGGACGACCCGTACCTCATCATCTCCTCCGACTGCCACGCCGGGCTTCCCACCGAGGAGTACCGGCCCTATCTGGACGCCCGGTTCCACCGGGAGTTCGACGAGTTCCTCGCGGGGCGCGACCGGCGCCGCGAGGAGATGACCCGGCTCGGCGTACGCAACGAGGCCTTCGCCGACCGCTGGTTCAGCGACAACGAGGAGGGCCTGCGCGGCGGTTGGGACCCGGCGCAGCGGCTCAAGGAGCTCGACGGCGACGGGGTGGCCGGCGAGGTCGTCTTCCCCGACGCGGACGCCGTCGACAGCCGCACCGCCGCCCCCTTCGGGGTGGGCCTCGGCCTCTCCGGCGACCAGGACCCCGAGCTCGGCATGGGCGGCGCGCAGGCGCACAACCGCTGGCTCGCTGAGTTCGTCGGACACAATCCCGAACGGCACTGCGGGGTCGCCCTGTTGCCCGTCACGGGTGAGGTCGACCGGGTCGTGGCCGAGATCCACCGGGCCAAGGAGTCCGGGCTCGGCGCGCTGATGATCCCCTCGATGTGGGTGGACAAGGCGCCGTACCACGACCGGCGTTACGACCCGGTGTGGGCGGCGGCGGCCGAGACGGGGATGCCGCTCGTGACCCACTCGGGCGCGGCCCCGCGCCACGAGTACGGCGATCACCTGGGGATCTATGTGTCCGAGGTGACGTTCTGGCCCGCCCGGCCCCTCTGGTTCCTTCTCTGGTCCGGTGTCTTCGAGCGGCACCCGGGACTCACATTCGGTGTGGCCGAGTCGGGTTGCTGGTGGCTGCCGAACCTCTTGTGGTTCATGGACCGCCTCTACCTCGGTGCGCACGGCGGCAAGAAGCTGTCGCCCTTCGCCGAGCTGAAGCGGCCACCGAGCGAGTACCTCGACCGGCAGCTCTTCGTCTGCGCCACCAACACCAAGCGCCGCGAGCTCGCCCAGCGCTACGAGATCGGCGTCGACAACATCCTGTGGGGATCGGACTTCCCGCACCCGGAGGGCACTTGGCCCAACACCCGGGAGTGGCTGCGCACCACCTTCCACGACATTCCGGTGAGCGAGACCCGGCGGATGCTCGGCCTCGCGGCCGCGGAGGTCTTCGGCTTCGACACCGCCGTGCTGGCGCCGATCGCCCGCCGGATCGGACCGACCCCGGCCGAACTGGGCCAGCCCGAGGACCAGTTGGCGGTCGAGGCGTCCTGGGCGCGCTCGCGCGAGGTGGGCCGCCACTGGCTGACGGAACACGACTTCCCGGTCCTGGGGGTGGAGCGATGAGCGAGCGGTACACCGTTGTCTCGGCGGACTGCCACGCAGGGGCCGATCTCCTGGACTACCGGCCCTACCTGGAGGCCGAGTACCACGATGCCTTCGACGCATGGGCGGCCACGTACGTCAATCCGTACGAGGACCTGATGGCCGACACGGCCGACCGCAACTGGAACTCGGCGCGCCGGCTGGCCGAGCTGGAGGCGGACGGCATCGTCGCGGAGGTCGTCTTCCCCAACACGATCCCGCCCTTCTTCCCCTCCGCCTCCCTCATGGCGCCGGCCCCGACCCGCGAGGAGTACGAACAGCGCTGGGCCGGGCTGCGCGCCCACAACCGCTGGCTCGCCGACTTCTGCGCCGGTGCACCCGGACGCCGTGCGGGTGTCGCGCAGATCCTCCTCAACGACGTCGACGAGGCGGTACGCGAGATCCGCCGCGCCAAGGAGGCGGGCCTGACCGGCGGCATCCTGCTGCCGGGCGCCCCGCCGGGCTCGGGCATCCCCGAGCTCTACTCCGATGTGTACGACCCGATCTGGGCGGTCTGCGCGGAGTTGGGCGTGCCGGTCAACCACCACGGCGGTTCCGCGTCCCCGAAGCTGGGGGAGGAGCCGGCGGCGCGCGCGGTGTTCATGGTGGAGACGACGTGGTTCTCGCACCGGGCGCTGTGGCATCTGATCTTCGGCGGGGTCTTCAACCGTCACCCCGCCCTCAACCTCGTTCTCACCGAACAGGGTTCGGGCTGGATCCCCGGTGTCCTGGACATGCTGGACTACTACCACGGGCGGCTGGTGGCGGCCGCGACGAAGGCGTCCACGGCGGAGTCCAAATTCGGGGCGGGCCTCGCGGAGTCCATGGGCAAGGGGCCCTCGCAGGTGTGGCGGGACAACTGCTTCGTCGGGGCGAGCTTCATGCGGCCGCACGAGGTGCCGCTGCGGGACCGTATCGGCCTCGACAAGATCATGTGGGGATGCGACTACCCGCACGACGAGGGCACCACCCCCTTCTCCCGGGAAGGGCTGCGCATCGCGTACGCCGGTGTGCCGCGCGAGGAGGTCGCGGCGATGGTCGGCGGCAACGCGGCCCGCGTCTACGGCTTCGACCTGGCCGCCCTGGACAAGGTCGCGGCCCGCGTCGGACCCACGGTCGCGGAGATCGCCGAACCGCTGAAGGAGATCCCGGCGAAGGCCACAAGCCCCGCGTTCGCGCCGGGTGGGTCGGTGCGGGTGTGGTGAGGGGCGGGGTGAGACCCTGCCCCGCATGAGCTCATCCGACCAGCACGACGAGGCGCACAACGGGGCGCTCGGCTCGCGGCTCAACTGGCTGCGGGCCGCGGTGCTCGGCGCCAACGACGGCATCGTCTCGACCGCCGGTCTCGTCGTCGGCGTGGCCGGGGCGACGGACTCCCGCTCGGCCCTCCTCACGGCGGGCCTCGCGGGACTCCTCGCCGGCTCCATGTCCATGGCCGCCGGCGAGTACGTCTCCGTCTCCACCCAGCGCGACTCCGAGAAGGCCGCGCTCGCGATGGAGCGGCGCGAGCTGAAGGAGTCGCCGGAGGCCGAACTCGCCGAGCTGACCGGCCTGTTGGCGCAGCGGGGCCTCAGTGAGGACGTGGCCCGCGAGGCGGCGGTCCAGCTCACCGAACGCGACGCGCTGCGCGCCCACGCCAGCGTCGAGCTGGGCATCGACCCCGACGAACTCACCAATCCGTGGCACGCGGCCTGGGCCAGCTTCCTCGCCTTCACGGCGGGCGCACTGCTCCCCCTGCTCGCCATCGTCCTGCCCCCGGCCTCCGTCCGCCTCTACGTGACGGTCACCTCGGTCCTGGCCGCGCTCGCCGTAACCGGCTGGTGGAGCGCCCGCCTGGGCGCGGCCCCGGTCGACCGGGCGATCTGGCGGAACGTGGGTGGGGGTGCGGTGGCGATGGGGGTCACTTATGGGGCGGGGGTGTTGCTGGGGGCGGTGGGGGTGTAGGGCTCACAACCTGCGCAGCCGCTCGGGCGGCAGGAGCGCGGTTCCCACGAGGTCGGTGTGCTGATGGCCGATGTGCACCTGGTGCAGCGTGTGCAGGGAACTCACGTCGAGCACCCCGGTGCAGCTGAGGAACGTCAGCCGGCGCAGCTCGGGCAGCTCGCGCAGGGCCGCAAGGCCCGACAACAGGTGACACGAGCTCAGCGTGAGAGAGATCAATCCCCGGTGGTGCACCAACTCGGCCAGGTCCAGGCCCGGATCGTCAAAGATCTGGAGATCGCGCAACCGGGCCAGTGCGGGTTGCCGTGCCAGCTCCCCGGACTGGCGCCCGCCCGTGATCACCAGACTGGTGAGTGGCCAGCGGTCCAGGCCGTCCAGGCCCATGTCCCGCGTACCCGGGAACAGGCCCAGGTGGCGCAGGTGCCGCGACGCGGGGATGTCGCCGACCTGGCGTGGCGCGCCGGGGGTGCCGAGGGTGAGCCGTTCCAAGCGGTCGACGTGGGCGAGTGGTGCCAGGGGGAGATCGGGCTCCAGCGAGAACAGGGAGAGGTCGCGCAGAAGGGGCAGGTCGCGCAGGGGAGTCAGATCCATGACGGCCGGACACCTCCCGATCCAGAGTCGTTGCAGCGTGGGCAGGCGGCGCAACGGAGCGAGATCGTCCACGACTCGGTTGGCGAGCAGGCTCAGGGACGTCGGATCCGGGTGGGTCAGGAGATCCTCCGAGAGGGGAAGGTCCCCCTCCAGGCTGATCAGCTTCAGATGGTGCAGCCGTGGCACCTCGGCCAGCTGCTCCGCACTGCGCACGGGGACATAGCTGGTCGTCCACGCCGGTGCGTCCGCCAACACCTCCTTCACGTATGTGCCGGTCTCGAACGAGCTCCATGCGACGCCCAGTTGGACGCGCACAGGCGGTCGTGCATCCCTCCGGAACCGCCGGATCACCCCCAGCGCCGCCTCCCCGCCAACCAGCCCGGCCGTCCGCACCACACACGCGGCCTCGTCCTCGGACAACCCCTCCGGCCCCGGCAGCAACTCAAGGACCAGCTGCCCCACCTTGGCCAGGGCCTCCGCCTCGTCCCAGGTGCGCGGCGGCATCAACTCCCGGGCCCTGGACTCGACATCGGCCCGCACTGCCGGGTCCAGCTCCGGGGCGTGCTCCAGGCAGGCCGCGGCCAGCAGGACCAAGCGGTGCCGGAGCCGCGGCGCATGGTCGGCGCGGCGGAGCAACTGCCTTAGCAGACGCGCGCGTTCGCCCACCCGCGCATGCCCAACCGCCATCCGCACGACGTCGTCCCACGTGTCGTCGTGGGCGTTGCGCACCAGGACGCCGAAGTCCCGTTCCTCGACGGCCGCCTTCGCTCCCAGGTAGTCCTGGAAGGTGCGGTGGACGAAGCCGACCGAGCCGGGCATCGGCTCGCGCAGCAGCCCGCTGCGGATGAGCAGGTGGGCGAAGACCTGGCCGGGCTCGCCCGTCACCTGCGGCATCGCGGCGAGCCACTCCGTCACCATCGAGGTGGCCTCGTCGCGGTCCGCCTCCGCGAGGCCGTTGCGGATCAGCCAGTACGCGAGCCGCTGGAGCAGAGCCGTCTGCTCGTCCCGGGTGAGGGTGACGCCCTCGACGCCGGTGATCTCCCGCTCGGTATCGCGGCGCACGAGCAGCATGTCGAGGGCGGCGTCGTACAACTCCTTGCGGGCGCGGGGGAGTTGCATGCGGCGGTCCCGGTTCAGGGCACAGAGCAGCGCGCACATCAGCGGGTTGGTGGCGAGCCGCCCCAGGTCGAGCCGGGAGGTGACCGCACTCAGGAGGGACGTCTCGTACGTATCGAGGCGGTCGCGCTCTTCGGGCGACGGGCAGGCGAGCCGCGCCGAATCGTGCCAGTGCGCCACGAACGCCCGCACGTCCTCCCGCTCCATCGGCAGGAGCGAGTGCGCGACGAAACCCCGGCCCGCCAGCCAGTCCTCGGACACCGCCGACGGCCGGGTCGTGACGACGTACCGGGCCTCGGGGAACGCCGTCACCAGCGACCTCAGCCACGCTTCGGTCCGGGCCCGCAACCGCAGGGGTACCTCGTCCACGCCGTCCACCAGGACCAGCGCCCGGCCCCCGGCCAGGAGCGACTCGGTCCAGCCGGGCGGGGGAGCGAACGGCACCCCGGTCGAACGCAGGAAGTCCTCCGGCACCGGCAGGGACTCGGCCGCGGTGAACGCCCGCAGGCGGAGCACGAAGGGAACGCACCTGTTCCAGTCGGCCAGTTCGGGCCCGAAGGTACGGCGGGCGGCGTTCAGTGCCAGCCACTGCACGAGCGTGGACTTTCCCGAGCCGGCCGCGCCGCGCAGGAGCAGCCGGTCGGTGCCGGCCAGCGCGTGCTCCACGCCCACCGTGGTGGACCTGCCGTCCGGCAGCCCCGCCGCCTGTCGCGGTTCGCCGCTGACCGCCAGGCTGATGTAGGCCGTGTCCAGCGGCCACTCGCCCGCAGAGCGGCCGAGAGTGAGGCCGAACAGTTCGAGGCGGCCGTGCGTCTCGGCCACGTACCGTGCGTACTGCTCCTCGAAGCCGAGCGCGACGGCCTCGCGGCGCGGGCCCACCCGGTCGCGTACGTCCTCGATCAGCTCCCGTGCCGAGGCCGCCGTCCTGGTCTGCTCCACCGCAGCGCGCGCCGCGAACGACGGATGCGCCGTGAGCTGCTCCAGGACGTGGGCGCAGCACAACGTGAGCAGCTCTTCATAGAGGGCCTCGCCGGGGCCCGGGTGCGGGCGGCGCAGCTCGGCGGCGAGGCGGTCCGGGTCCAGGCCCAGGGTGAAGAGGCGGTCCGCGTCGAGTGCGCCCGCCGCCGCGAAGCCGTCCCGCACCGCGTCGACGGCCGCCGTCCGCTCGTGTGCGGGGAGCGCGGCGTGCGCCTCCGCCAGGCGCCGCCCGAGGACCTTCGCCAGGCGGTCGGGGGAGGCCGGCTTCGGCAGGGGGCGCGGGGGCCGGGCCGCGAGGCCCGCACCCGGTCTCGGGGCCAGGACCGACTTCGCGACGGTCGAGACCACCGCGCTCGCGAGACGTGCGACCACAACTTCCATGCCTGGCACCGCAGTTGCCTCCCCCAGAGCGCACCGGTGCCGGAGATGGTACGCCCGGCCCCGGGTGCTCCATTGGCGGAACTCACCAAAGGTTGCTGACAACGTGTCTCGCATACTTGTCGGTAACAACATCTAGCCGGACCCGCCACCGCGCCCCTACGGTGCAGGCATGGAGCCGAACCTGCCCGATGTCGTGCTGTGGTCGATACCCGCTTTCGTGCTGCTCACCGTGGTCGAGATGGTGAGCTACCGCCTCCATCCGGACGAGGACTCCGCCGGGTACGAGACGAAGGACGCCGCCACCAGCGTCGGCATGGGGCTCGGCAGCCTGGTCTTCGACGCCTTGTGGAAGATTCCGATCGTCGCGATCTATACGGCGGTCTACGCCCTGACCCCGCTCAGCATTCCCGTGCTGTGGTGGACCGTGCCGCTGATGCTGCTGGGGCAGGACTTCTTCTACTACTGGTCGCACCGCGGCCACCACGTCATCCGGATCCTGTGGGCCTGCCATGTGGTGCACCACTCCAGCCGCAAGTTCAACCTCACCACCGCCCTGCGCCAGCCCTGGACGACCTGGACGGTGTGGCCCTTCTACGTGCCGCTCATCGCCCTCGGCGTCCACCCGGCGGTGCTGGCCTTCTGCTCGTCGGCCAACCTCGTCTACCAGTTCTGGGTCCACACCGAGCGGGTCGGCAAGCTGCCCCGGCCCTACGAGTTCGTGTTCAACACGCCCTCGCACCACCGCGTGCACCACGCCTCGCAGGGTGGCTACCTGGACCGCAACTTCGGCGGCATCCTGATCATCTGGGACCGGATGTTTGGCTCGTTCACCGCCGAGACGGAGCGGCCCGTGTTCGGGCTCACCAAGAACATCGCCACCTTCAACCCGCTGCGCGTCGCCACCCATGAGTACGCCGCCATCGCCCGCGACGTACGCGCCGCGACCAGCTGGCGCGAGCGGGCCGGCCGGGTATTCGGCGGGCCGGGCTGGCAGCCGCGGACCGCCGTGGCGACGGCGTCCGGGCCCGCCGTGGCGACGGCGTCCGGGCCCGCCGTGGCGACGGCGTCCGGGCCCGCCGTGGCGACGGCGTCCGGGCCCGCCGTGGCGACTGCGTCCGGGGCCGCAGGGGCCGTCGTCGAACCTGTCGCATCGTCGGCGGCAGAGCCCGCCGCCGGGCCCGCCGCCGGGCCCGCTCCCGTCGCGGAGCGCGCCGTATGACCCGAGCCGGTCGGGACGCCGTCCCGCTCGGACCGGCCCCGGCCTCGGAGCCGGCCCCCGGCGCCGACCCGCTCCCTGGTACGTCCGGCACCCCCGGCATGCGGCACGCCGCTGCGGCCACCCCGCTCCTCGTCGCCTTCGCGCTGGCCGGCGCCCTCGACCTCGGCTTACTCCTCGCCGGCTGGCACACCGGGCACCTGGTCACCAAGCCGCTCCTCATGCCGCTGCTCGCCGGGCACGTCTACGCCCGGGGTGGCCCGCGGCTGCTCATCGCCGCGCTTCTGTGCGGCTGGGGCGGCGACGTGTTCCTGCTCTCGGGCGCCGACGCCGCCTTCCTGCTCGGCATGGGCTGTTTCGCCGCCGGGCACGTCTGCTACCTCGTCCTGTTCGGGCGGGGCAGGACGCACGCGGGGCTGGGCGCCGCCTACGTGATCGCGCTGCTCGTCACCATCGCCGGGCTCTGGCCCGACCTGCCCGCCGGACTGCGCGTCCCCGTCGCCGGGTACAGCCTGTTGCTCACGGCGATGGCCTACCGCTCCTCGCGGCTCGGCCCGCTCGTCGGTGTCGGCGGCGCCCTGTTCCTGCTCTCCGACACCCTCATCGCCACCGGCGTCGCCGACTGGCCCCAGCTGCCGCGCCCCGACTTCTGGATCATGCTGACCTATCTCGGCGCCCAGGCACTTCTCGCACAGGCGTACCGTGAGGAGTCCCGAACACCCTCCTGACCGGCAAGGACCTGCACCATGCGCGCCACCGTCATCCACGCCCCCCACGACATCCGGGTGGAGGAGGTGCCGGACCCGAGGGTCCAGGTGGCCACCGACGCGGTCGTCCGTGTCCTGCGCGCCTGCATCTGCGGCAGCGACCTGTGGGCCTACCGCGGTGAGTCCGCGCGCAAGCCCGGGTGGGGGTCCCCCCTGGCCCTTTAGGCCTTGGGGGAGGATCGGCCACGAGTTCCTCGGCATCGTCGAGGAGGCCGGGTCCGAGGTACGGGGCCTCGCCAAGGGCGACCTGGTCGTCGCGCCCTTCGTCTGGTCCGACGGCACCTGCGACTACTGCTCCGAAGGCCTGACCACCTCCTGCCCGCAGGGCGGCTTCTGGGGTTCGGTCGGCTCCGACGGCGGCCAGGGCGAAGCCGTCCGCGTGCCGTTCGCCGACGGCACCCTCGTCAAGCTCCCGGCCGACGCGGCCTCCGACGACCACCTGCTCACCGCGCTGCTCGCGCTCTCCGACGTCATGGGCACCGGCCACCACGCGGCGATCGGCGCCGGCGTCAAGCGCGGCTCGACCGTCGCCGTCGTCGGTGACGGCGCCGTCGGCCTGTGCGGGGTGCTCGCCGCCAAGCGGCTCGGCGCCGAACGGATCATCGCGCTCGGACGCCACCAGGCACGTACCGACATCGCGAAGCTCTTCGGCGCCACCGACGTCGTCGCCGAGCGCGGCGAGGCCGCCGTGGACGCGGTGCGCGCGCTGACCCGCGGGCACGGCGCCCACGCCGTCATCGAGGCCGTCGGCACCGAGCAGTCCATGCGCACCGCCGTCGACATCACCCGCGACGGCGGCGCCATCGGCTACGTCGGAGTCCCGCACGGCAGCGGCACCGGCCTCGACCTCGGCGTCATGTTCGACCGCAACATCGCGCTGCACGGCGGCGTCGCCCCCGTGCGCACCTACATCCCCGAGCTGCTCGCCGACATCCTCGACGGCACCATCGACCCGTCCCCGGTCTTCGACCGCACGGTCGGCATCGAGGGCGTACCCGACGGCTACCGCGCGATGGACGACCGCACCGCGCTGAAGGTCCTCGTCAAGCCGTAACCGGCCGCGGCACGGCGAAGGGGGCCGACCGCACAGCGGCCGGCCCCCTCAACTCCCCTGCTACTTCACGGCGTTGAGGGCGTTGACGATGCCCGCCCCGTAGAAGCCGTTGTAGTACGTCCCGCCCTCGCAGACCGCGTCGGCCTTGCCGTCACCGTCGATGTCGTAGGGCGTGGTGCACGGTGTCCGGTCCGCCTGGAGCGCGAGCAGCGCCTTGATCGCGAACGCCGACGCGTGCGGATGCGTCGACTTCAGCAGGGCCGCCACGCCCACCACATGGGGCGTCGCCATCGACGTACCGGCCATGTACGCCCACGTCCCGCCGGGCACCGGGCCCAGGATCAGACCGCTGGTGGCCGGGGCCTGCGGCGGCTGGTACGCGGTCGAGTCGCCGCCCGGGGCCGCGACGTCGATCACGCCGAGACCGTAGTTCGAGAACGACGACTTGAGGCCCTTGGCTCCGGTCGCCGCGACGGTGACCACGCCCGGCAGCTGGGTCGGGATGTCCAGGCACTTCCGAGGGTCGATCACCCGGCTGCCCGGGGTGGTGTCGTTCGGGCTCGACGGGTCGGTGATCGAGGGGGATGTGAGGTCGTAGCTCTCGTTGCCGGCCGCCGCCACGTTGACCGTGCCCTTGGACTCGGCGTACTTCGACGCCCGCGTGACCGCTTCCACCAGCGCCTTCTGGTCGGGGTCGTTCGTGCAGTTGAAGTACCAGGGGTCGGTGTAATAGCTGTTGTTGGTGACGTCGATGTGGTGCTCGGCCGCCCACATGAAGCCGCAGACCACGGCCTCGGTGTAGAAGAAGCTGCCGCCCTGCGTCGACACCTTGATCGCCGCGATCTTCACCCCGGGCGCCACGCCGGTGATGCCCACGCCGTTCTTGGCGCCCGCGATCTCGCCCGCCACATGGGTGCCGTGCGGGGAGCCGCCGGTGGTGAACGGGCGCCAGGCGCCGTCCGTGGTGTCCGGCTTGCCGGTGATGCAGCTGACCGACTTGGAGCGGTCGAAGTTGGGCGCGATGTCGGGGTGGGTGTCGTCGACGCCCGTGTCGATCACGCCGACGGTCACCCTGGAGCTGCCCAGCGTCTTCTCGTGCGCCTTGTCCGCCTTGATCGCCTTCAGGTCCCACTGCAACGGCTCCAGGGGGTCCTCGCCGGGCGCCGCCTTGGCGGAGAGGGCCTTCAGCTGCTCGGCGGTGATGTTCTTGGGCGTGCCCACGTCGTCGGTGGACTGCGTGGGCAGCGGCGCGGTCCGGGTCGCACCCGCCGAATCGACCCCCCTGACCTGACGGATCGTCTTGGCGAAGTCCGCGTTGGCGGAGTGCACCACGAGGACGCCTATCCGGTCGTACGCCTGGAGGACCGAGCCGCCCGCCTGGGTGACCGCTCTCTGCACTCTGGCTGAATTCCCCTGCCCGGGGCGGACGTTGACGATATAGCTCAGCTCGGGCCCGGAGCTCTGCCCGGCCTTCGTGCTCGCCGAGGCGGGTCCGGCGGGACCGGCGGGTGCAGCTGTCGCCGTGCCGGGGAGCAGCGCGAGGGCGGCGGCGGTGGCCAGACCCGCCGATGCGGCGATGGCGCGGCGCGTACGGGAGATGTGCAACGTCATGGGGTCTCCATGGGGTTGGCGGAACTCTCGGTACGTACGGACGTGAGGAACGGCGGCCGGAGCCGCAGGGCCGCCACGGCCGGGACGGATTGAGCGTGAAGCTATCGCCGATCATCAGGGCGGATCAACGACTTCGGCCGAGTTCGCGCAGAAAGTCGTGTTGTCGACCAGGGCCCGCCCGGAACACGCCGCGCCGTGAGGGGCCCGCGCGGAACACGCCGCGCCGTGAGGGGCCCGCGCGGAACACGCCGCGCCGTGAACACGCCGCACCCGGCGGGAGAACGCGCCACGGAGAAAAAACGGCCGGGGTGAACCGAGACGCCCCGAGCCCCGTGCCGTTGTCAGGGGGACCGCATCAGCACCCCCACAGCGAGGACCCCGCCATGTCCGACCTATCCATGCCCGCCGCATCCGCACCGCGAGGAGAATCCGTGGCCACCGACGCGTCGCCCCCCGAAGCCGGGGCGGTCCCCCGCCCGGCGCAGCCCAGTACCGAGGCGTTCGTCTCGGAGCAGCAGAGCGCGGAATTCGGTGAACTCCGGCGCGCCCACCGGTCGTTCGCCTTTCCACTGACCGTCGCCTTCATCAGCTGGTACCTGCTGTACGTGCTGCTCTCCAACTACGCGGGCGGCCTCATGGGCACCAAGGTCGTCGGCAATATCAACGTGGCCTTCGTCTTCGGCCTCGCCCAGTTCCTGACCACCTTCCTCATCGCCTGGTTCTACTCGCGGCACGCAGCGGCGAAGCTCGACCCCAGGGCCGAGGTCATCAAGCACCGTATGGAGGCCGACGCATGAGCCCCGCCCTCATCCCCCTCGCCGCCTCCTCGACCACCGAGCACCGGCCGCTGATCATCACCCTCTTCGCGGTGTTCGTCGCCGCGACCCTCGCCATCACCGTATGGGCGGGCCGCCAGACCAAGAACGCCTCCGACTTCTACGCGGGCGGCCGCCAGTTCACCGCGTTCCAGAACGGCCTCGCGGTCTCCGGCGACTACATGTCCGCGGCGTCCTTCCTCGGCATCGCCGGAGCCATCGCCCTGTTCGGCTACGACGGCTTCCTCTACTCCATCGGCTTCCTCGTCGCCTGGCTGGTGGCGCTCCTCCTGGTCGCCGAGCCGCTGCGCAACTCCGGCCGCTACACGATGGGCGACGTGCTCGCCTACCGGATGCGCCAGCGCCCGGTCCGTACCGCCGCCGGCGCCTCCACCATCGTCGTGTCGATCTTCTACCTGCTGGCGCAGATGGCCGGCGCGGGCGTGCTCGTCTCGCTGCTCCTGGGCATCACCACCGACGCGGGCAAGATCCTCATCGTCGCCCTCGTCGGCGTCCTGATGATCGTGTACGTCACCATCGGCGGCATGAAGGGCACCACCTGGGTGCAGATGGTCAAGGCCGTCCTGCTGATCGCCGGGGCCATCCTCATGACCTTCCTGGTGCTGCTCAAGTTCCACTTCAACATCTCCGACCTGCTCGGCTCGGCCGCCGAGAAGAGCGGCAAGGGCTCGGCATTCCTGGAGCCCGGCCTGAAGTACGGCGTCAGCGGCACCTCCAAGCTCGACTTCCTCTCGCTCGGCATCGCCCTGGTGCTCGGTACCGCGGGCCTGCCGCACATCCTGATCCGCTTCTACACCGTGCCCAGCGCCAAGGCCGCGCGTAAGTCGGTGAACTGGGCGATCGGCATCATCGGCGCCTTCTACCTGATGACCATCGCGCTCGGCTTCGGCGCGGCGGCCCTGGTCGGGCCCGCCGCCATCAAGGCGCAGAACCCGGCGGGCAACACCGCGGCGCCCCAGCTCGCCGAGTATCTCGGCGGGGGCGTCGGCACCACGGGCGGCGCGACCCTGCTGGCGGTGATCTCGGCGGTCGCCTTCGCGACGATCCTCGCCGTCGTCGCGGGCCTCACCCTCGCCTCGTCGTCGTCCTTCGCGCACGACATCTACGCCAACGTCATCCGCAAGGGGAAGGCGACGGAGAAGGAGGAGATGCGGGCCGCGCGCTGGGCCACCGTCTTCATCGGCGCCGTCGCGATCCTGCTCGGCGCGTTCGCCCGCGACATGAACGTGGCCGGCCTGGTCGCGCTCGCCTTCGCCGTGGCCGCCTCCGCGAACCTGCCGACCATCCTCTACAGCCTGTTCTGGAAGCGCTTCACCACCCAGGGCGCCCTGTGGTCGATCTACGGCGGCCTCTTCAGCTCGGTGTTCCTGGTGCTGTTCTCGCCTGTCGTCTCCGGCAACCCGAAGACCTCGATGTTCAAGGGCGTCGACTTCCACTGGTTCCCGCTGGAGAACCCCGGCCTCATCTCGATCCCGCTGGGCTTCCTGCTCGGCTGGATCGGGTCGCTGCTCTCGAAGGAGGAGCCCGACCAGGGCAAGTACGCCGAGCTGGAGGTCAAGTCCCTCACCGGCGTCGGAGCCCACTGACGTACGACCGCACGGAGCGTGGCCGAGGCCGTGTCGTAGGGTCCTACGACACGGCCTCGCCGCACCTCGTGACAATCGGCCCCCGCAGTTGCCGCGCCTCTCGCGTAGGCTCGGGTGTATACACATCCGTGCGATGTCCGAGGAATCTTCGACGACGGGGGAGGGGGCCCACAGTGCTCATCGACACCTACGGCCGTGTGGCCACTGACCTGCGTGTCTCACTCACCGACCGGTGCAATCTGCGGTGCACGTACTGCATGCCGGAAGAGGGGCTGCAATGGCTCGCCAAGCCCGATCTGCTGACCGATGACGAAATCGTCCGGCTGATCCGCATCGCCGTCACCGACCTCGGCATCACCGAGGTCCGCTTCACCGGTGGCGAACCGCTGCTCCGGCCCGGCCTGGTCGGGATCGTCGAGCGCTGCGCCGCCCTGGAGCCGCGCCCCCAGATGTCGATCACCACCAACGGGATCGGCCTCAAGCGGACCGCCTCCGCCCTGAAGGCGGCGGGCCTGGACCGCGTCAACGTCTCCCTGGACACCCTGCGCCCCGAGGTGTTCAAGACCCTGACCCGCCGCGACCGCCACAAGGACGTCATCGAGGGCATGGACGCCGCCCGGGCCGCGGGCCTCACCCCGGTCAAGGTCAACGCCGTCCTGATGCCCGGCCTCAACGACGACGAAGCCCCCGACCTGCTGGCCTGGGCCGTCGAGCACGACTACGAGCTGCGCTTCATCGAGCAGATGCCCCTGGACGCGCAGCACGGCTGGAAGCGCGACGGCATGATCACCGCCGGCGACATCCTCCAGTCGCTGCGTACGCGCTTCACGCTCACCCCCGAGGGCGACGACGAGCGGGGCTCCGCGCCCGCCGAGCGCTGGGTGGTCGACGGCGGCCCGCACACCGTGGGCGTCATCGCCTCGGTGACCCGCCCGTTCTGCGGGGCCTGCGACCGCACCCGGCTCACCGCCGACGGCCAGGTCCGCACCTGCCTCTTCGCCCGCGAGGAGTCCGACCTGCGCGCGGCACTGCGCTCGGAAGCGGGCGACGACGAGATCGCCCGGCTGTGGAAGCTGGCGATGTGGGGCAAGAAGGCCGGATCGGGTCTGGACGACCCGTCCTTCCTGCAGCCCGAGCGCCCGATGTCAGCGATCGGCGGCTGAGCCGGCCGACTCCCACTCGGCGAGCGTCACCACATCCTTCAAGAAGCCCCGTACGCCCAGGAATTGGGAGAGGTGCTCGCGGTGCTCCTCGCACGCGAGCCATGTCTTGCGCCGCTCCGGCGTATGGATCTTGGGGTTGTTCCAGGCCAGGACCCAGACGGCGGCGGCACGGCAGCCCTTGGCGGAACAGATGGGGGTCTCGTCGCTGGTCTCGTCACTCACAGAGACATTGTGCGGCATACGGCCCCGGGAAATGGCGACGCCGAGCAGCCACGGGGGGAGCTGCCCGGCGTCGGTCCGTCGCTCCGACGGGGGATGCGGAGCGCCTACGAAGTATGTCATGGGGGACCCGGTGTGGTGCACCGGAACTTCATGATTGATCTGAGGTTTTCTTGAGCTTAGCGGACGGTGACGAATCAGCCCTGTTCGCGTGCGTGCGGTTCGTGGTCGCCGGCAGCGGGTCCTGGCGCGGAGTCCGCCGTGGATTGCGCGGGGCCGCCCGTCGGCGCCGTGCCGAGCGCCGGACGTGAGGGGGCGGGGATGAAGGTGGAGGGAAGTGAAGTCACGTTCTCCCGGCCCCCGTTGGCGAACACGACCGCCACATAGGGCAGCAGTGCGCCCAGCGCCAGCGTCACGATGGCGACGGGACGCTCGACGTTCCACAGCACCGCCGTCAGGATCACCGAGAGCGTGCGGATCGACATCGAGATCACGTAGCGGCGCTGCCGGCCCCGGACGTCCTCGTCGAGCGACCGGCGGGCTCCGGTGATCCGGAAGACCTGGCCGCTGCTCTGCTTCCGCATCACTTCCACCACCCGAATTCCACGGCGGGCTCTCCCCGGCCCGGACTGCTCTCACGGTACGCCGGGGGTGCGGCGCCTTCGAGACCGGGGCGGCTCTTACCTGTGCGGATGCCGCAGTACATGCCACGTACGGACGAGTCCGACATGCGCCGTACGGGGTACGGGCAGAGACTGGCTGAACCTGCTCACGTCGAGCCGTACTAGGAGGCAGCCATGGGCTGGTTGTGGGCCATCATCGTGGGATTCGTGCTCGGTCTCATCGCCAAGGCGATCATTCCCGGCAAGCAGCACAGTCCGCTCTGGCTGACCACCATCTTCGGCATCATCGGCGGCATCGTCGGCAACTCGATCGCCCGGGCCATCGGCATCGCCGAGACCAAGGGCATCGACTGGGGCCGGCACGGCCTCCAGATCGCGGCCGCCGTCGTGATCGTCTTCCTGGGAGACATGCTCTACATGGCGGTGCGGGGCAACAAGCAGAGAGCCTGACGGCACGCGTGAGGGGCGGTTCCGCACAGGAACCGCCCCCTCACGCACGCTCGCACCGCCCGGCTGCCCGCGGCAACCTGCTCCGGTCGGGCGTGCGGTCAGGCGCCGGTGAACTCCACGGCCGCCAGGTTCTTCTTGCCGCGGCGCAGCACCAGCCACCGCCCGTGCAGCAGCTCGTCGGCCGTGGCCACCGCGTCCTCGGCCGTCACCTTCACGTTGTTCACGTAGGCGCCGCCCTCCTTCACGGTGCGGCGGGCCGCCGACTTGCTGGCCACGAGGCCCACTTCGGCGAACAGGTCGGTGACCGGGCCGAGTTCGGCCACCTTCGCGTTCGGCAGCTCGGACAGGGCGGCGGCCAGCGTCGCCTCGTCCAGCTCCGTCAGCTCACCCTGGCCGAAGAGCGCCTTGGACGCGGCGGTCACCGCGGCCGTCTGCTCCGCGCCGTGCACCAGCGTGGTCAGCTCCTCGGCGAGCGCCCGCTGCGCGGCCCGCGCCTGCGGCCGCTCCTCGGTGAGCTTCTCCAGCTCCTCGATCTCCTCGCGGGACTTGAAGCTGAAGATCCGCAGGAACTTCGAGATGTCCCGGTCGTCGGCGTTGAGCCAGAACTGGAAGAAGGCGTACGGCGTGGTCCGCTCGGGGTCGAGCCAGACCGTGCCGGACTCCGTCTTGCCGAACTTGGTGCCGTCCGCCTTGGTGATCAGCGGCGTGGCGAGGGCGTGCACATCGGCGTCGGGCTCCACCCGGTGGATCAGGTCGGTGCCGGCCGTGAGGTTGCCCCACTGGTCGCTGCCGCCGGTCTGCAGCGTGCAGCCGTAGCGCCGGTTCAGCTCCAGGAAGTCCATGCCCTGGAGGATCTGGTAGCTGAACTCGGTGTAGCTGATGCCCGCGTCGGAGTTGAGCCGGCGCGAGACGGCCTCCTTCGCGATCATCTTGTTGACCCGGAAGTACTTGCCGATGTCCCGCAGGAAGTCGATCGCCGACAGGCCCGACGTCCAGTCCAGGTTGTTGACCATGGTCGCGGCGTACGGGCCCTCGAAGTCGAGGAACCGCTCGATCTGGCCGCGCAGCCGCTCGACCCAGCCCGCCACGACCTCCGGCGCGTTCAGAGTGCGCTCCGAGTTGGGCTTCGGGTCGCCGATGAGGCCGGTGGCCCCGCCGACCAGACCCAGCGGGCGGTTCCCCGCGAGCTGGATCCGGCGCATGGTGAGGATCTGCACCAGGTTGCCCAGGTGCAGGCTCGGCGCGGTCGGGTCGAAGCCGCAATAGAACGTGACGGGACCGTCCGCGAACGCCTTGCGCAATGCGTCCTCGTCAGTGGAGAGGGCGATCAGCCCACGCCACTGCAGTTCGTCGACGATGTCCGTCACGGGTCTCTTGTCTCCTTCGGAGGTGCTTGCTCAGACGTGCTTGTTCAGCCGTGCTGACGTGCTTACTGCCAGCACCGAGGTTATACGCCCCGGCTGACCGAGCTCATATTGAAGTCGGGGATGCGCAGCGCGGGCATCGCGGTGCGGGTGAAGTAGTCGCTCCACTCCCTGGGCAGGGTCTTTCCGGTGCGCCCCGCCTCGGTGGCCCGCGACAGGAGGTCCACCGGCGACTCGTTGAACCGGAAGTTGTTGACCTCGCCGACCACCTCGCCGTTCTCGACGAGGTACACGCCGTCGCGGGTCAGACCGGTCAGGAGCAGCGTCGCCGGGTCCACCTCGCGGATGTACCACAGGCACGTGAGGAGCAGACCGCGCTCGGTGGCGGCGACCATCTCGTCCAGGGACCGCTCACCGCCGCCGTCCAGGATGAGGTTCCCGGCGGAGGGCGCGAGGGGCAGTCCGGTGAGCGCGGCGCTGTGCCGGGTGGTGACGAGGTTCTCCAGGCGGCCCTCGCGGATCCAGTCGGTCGCTGCGACGGGAAGACCGTTGTCGAACACCGACTCCGTGTCGCCCGACGCGTGCGCCACCGTGAACGGCGCGTACTCCAGGCCCGGCTCGTGCGGGTCGCTGCGCAGCGAGAGCGGCAGCCGGGCCAGGGTCTCGCCGACACGGGTGCCGCCGCCCTGCTTGGAGAAGACGGTCCGGCCCTCGGCGGCGTCCCGGGCCGCGGCCGACCAGATCTGGTAGATCAGCAGATCGGCCACCGCGGTCGGCGGCAGCAGCGTCTCGTACCGCCCGGCGGGCAGCTCGACGCGGCGCTCGGCCCAGCCGAGCCGGCGGGTGAGCTCGTCGTCGAGGGCGCCCGGATCGACATCCTTGAAGTCCGCGGTCGCCCGCCCCGCCCAGGCCGAACGGCCCGGGCCCCCGGCGATGGCCGCGGCCTTCGCGTTGAGCTCCAGGGTGCCGGTGGGCTGGTCGTGGCGGAGTCGCAGGCCCGTGGACGTACCGAGGTAGGTGCTGGTCAGCTCGTGGCTGGCGAACCCGTACAGCTCGCGGCCGCCCGCCTTGGCGCGGGCGAAGGCCTCGCCGAGCGCGGGCGCGAAGTCGGCGAACACCGCGGAGGTCGTCTCGGCCGGGGCCTCGGTGAAATCGGCCGCCACCGGAACACCGGTGACCAGCGGCTGGGCGTCCTCGGACGGCCCGGCGGAGCGCGCGGCCGCCTCCGCGGCCCGTACCAGCGGCTCCAGGTCGGCGGCGGTGACGGCCGAGCGCGACACGACGCCGGACGCGGTGCCCTCGGCGCCGTCGACCGTCGCGATCACGGTCAGCGTCCGTCCGCGGGTGACGCCGTTGGTGGTGAGCGCGTTGCCGGCCCACCGAAGATTGGCCGAGGAGTGCTCGTCGGCGATGACGACACAGCCGTCGGCGGTGGAGAGCTCCAGGGCACGCTCGACGATCTCGTGCGGCTTGACGGTCGTACGGGGACTCATCGACCCGCCTCCTGAGCAGTATTGAGGATGTTGACGCCGCGGAACAGGGCGGAGGGGCAGCCGTGGGAGACCGCGGCGATCTGGCCCGGCTGGGCCTTGCCGCAGTTGAAGGCGCCGCCCAGGACATAGGTCTGGGGGCCGCCGACCATCTCCATGGAGCCCCAGAAGTCGGTGGTGGTCGCCTGGTAGGCGACGTCACGGAGCTGACCGGCCAGGCGACCGTTCTCGATGCGGAAGAAGCGCTGCCCGGTGAACTGGAAGTTGTAGCGCTGCATGTCGATCGACCACGAGCGGTCGCCGACCACGTAGATGCCGCGCTCGACCCCGCCGATCAGGTCCTCCGTGGAGAGCCCGCCCGGCTCCGGCGCGAGCGACACGTTCGCCATCCGCTGCACGGGGACGTGCGCGGGGGAGTCGGCGAAAGCGCAGCCGTTGGAGCGGCCGAGGCCGGTCAACTTCGCGATGCGGCGGTCGAGTTGGTAGCCGACGAGGGTGCCGTCCTTCACCAGGTCCCAGGACTGCGCCTCGACGCCCTCGTCGTCGTAGCCGATGGTGGCGAGCCCGTGCTCGGCGGTGCGGTCGCCGGTCACGTTCATCACCCGCGAGCCGTACGCCAGCTTGCCCAGCTGGTCGAAGGTGGCGAACGAGGTGCCCGCGTACGCCGCCTCGTAGCCGAGCGCCCGGTCGAGCTCGGTGGCGTGGCCGATCGACTCGTGGATGGTCAGCCACAGGTTGGACGGGTCCACCACGAGGTCGTAGCGGCCGCTCTCCACGGCCGGCGCCCGCATCTTCTCGGCCAGCAGCGACGGGATCTGCGCGAGCTCCGACTCCCAGTCCCAGCCGGTGCCCGTCAGGTACTCCCAGCCGCGCCCGGCCGGCGGCGCCAGCGTGCGCATCGAGTCGAACTCGCCGCTCGCACGGTCCACGGCGATCGCGGTGAGCTCCGGATGCACCCGCACCCGCTGCTGCGTGGTGACGGTGCCCGCCGTGTCCGCGTAGAACTTGTTCTCGTGCACCGTGAGCAGCGAGGCGTCCACGTGCTCCACGCCGTCGGCGCGCAGCAGCCGCGCGCTCCAGTCGGCGAGCAGCGCGCTCTGCTCCTCGTCCGCCACCGTGAACGGGTCGATCTCGTAGGAGGAGATCCAGGTCTTGTCGGCGTGCACCGGCTCGTCGGCGAGCTCGACCCGCTCGCTCGACCCGGCGGCCGCGATGACCTGCGCGGACAGCTTGGCCATGGCCACGGCGGCGGAGGCCACCTTGGCGGCCGCGTCCATCGTCAGATCGACCCCGGAGGCGAACCCCCACGCCCCGCCGTGCACGACACGGACCGCGTAGCCGAGATCGGTGGTGTCTGAGGAACCGGCGGGCCGCGCGTCCCGCAGCCGGCGGGACGCGCTGCGCACCCGCTCGAAACGGAAGTCCGCGTGATCGGCGCCGAGGGCGCGGGCCCGGGCGAGTGCCGCGTCGGCGAGGGCCCGCAGCGGTAGCGCCGTGAAGGCCTGGTCGATGGAATGGGTCCCAGATGGCACAGCTGTCTCCCTGTCGTATGAGACCGGTCGCCCCGATCATGTCGCGCCCAGGGGCTCCCTGACTACGCCCTTTCTGTAGAGACCCGACAGCGCTCGTTCCATGCCACTGTCAGGGCTCGATTCCTCTTAAGTGGGGCGGTACCGATAGTTTGCGGGAGTACGAATCCGCCTATCGAAAGGGTGATCCGTTGAGCCGCTCGGTTCTCGTCACCGGAGGTAACCGGGGCATCGGCCTCGCCATCGCCCGCGCTTTTGCCGAGAGCGGCGACAAGGTCGCGATCACGTACCGCTCCGGAGAGCCGCCGGCCGCGCTCGCCGAACTGGGCTGTCTGGCCGTCCGGTGTGACATCACCGACGCCGAGCAAGTGGAGCAGGCCTACAAGGAGATCGAGGAGAAGCACGGCCCGGTCGAGGTTCTGGTCGCCAACGCGGGCATCACCAAGGACCAGCTCCTGATGCGGATGTCCGAGGACGACTTCACCTCCGTGCTCGACACCAACCTCACCGGCACCTTCCGTGTGGTCAAGCGCGCCAACCGCGCCATGCTCCGCGCGAAGAAGGGCCGCGTGGTGCTGATCTCCTCGGTCGTCGGTCTGCTCGGCTCGGCCGGCCAGGCCAACTACGCCGCCTCCAAGGCCGGCCTGGTGGGCTTCGCCCGCTCGCTGGCGCGTGAGCTCGGCTCCCGGAACATCACTTTCAACGTCGTCGCACCCGGTTTCGTCGACACCGACATGACCAAGGTGCTCACCGAGGAGCAGCGCACGGGCATCGTGGCCCAGGTGCCGCTGGGCCGCTACGCGCAGCCCGAGGAGATCGCCGCCGCGGTGAAGTTCCTCGCCTCCGACGACGCGTCGTACATCACTGGAGCCGTCATCCCCGTTGACGGCGGATTGGGCATGGGTCACTGATCACATGAGCGGAATTCTCGACGGCAAGCGCATCCTCATCACGGGTGTGCTGATGGAGTCCTCCATCGCCTTCCACGCGGCCAAGGTCGCACAGGAGCAGGGCGCGGAGATCATCCTCACCGCTTTCCCGCGGCCCACCCTGACCGAGCGCATCGCCAAGAAGCTCCCCAAGCCGGCCAAGGTCATCGAGCTCGACGTGACCAACCAGGAGCACCTCGACCGCCTCGCCGGCCTGGTCAAGGACGAGCTCGGCGGCCTCGACGGCATCGTCCACTCGATCGGCTTCGCGCCGCAGGGCGCCTTCAACTTCCTTGAGGCGAGCTTCGAGGACGTCGCGACCGCGATGCACGTCTCGGCGTTCTCCCTGAAGTCGCTCACCATGGCCTGCAAGCCGCTGATGCCGAACGGCGGCTCCGTCGTCGGTCTCACCTTCGACGCGCAGTTCGCCTGGCCGAAGTACGACTGGATGGGCCCGGCCAAGGCGGCCCTCGAAGCCACCTCCCGCTACCTCGCCCGCGACCTGGGCAAGGAGAACTTCCGCTGCAACCTCATCTCGGCGGGGCCGATCGGTTCGATGGCTGCCAAGTCCATCCCGGGCTTCGCGGACCTGGCCGACGTGTGGAACACCCGCTCCCCGCTGGAGTGGGACATGGCCGACCCTGAGCCGGCGGGCCTCGGCATCGCCGCGCTGCTCTCGGACTTCTTCCCGAAGACCACCGGCGAGATCATCCACGTCGACGGCGGCGTGCACATGATGGGCGCGTAACACCGGAACGCCCCACGGCGGCCGCCCACCGACCCGTTCGGTGGGCGGCCGCCGTGCGTGCGGCGCCACGTGACCGCAGACTGATCGAGACGGACGGACCGGGCAGTCGAGCGGGGAGGAGGTGGCGCGGTGTCGCGCCCCCTGCGTGTCACGGAGCGCCGGGCACTGGCCCTGCTCTTCCTGCTGCTCGTCACGGCGGCCGGTCTCGCCGCGCCTTCGGTGGTGCGCGCCGCGACCGCCCCCGAGACCGCGCCCGCGGCGCCGGAGCCCGAACCGTTCGGCGCCGCATGCCGAACCTCGGTGCAGGGCTCGCACGCCATCGCGTACTGCCACAACCCCTACCCGGACGTCGACCGGGTGCGGCTGCACACCGACTGCGCGATGTGGTGGGACCTGGACGCGGACGCGGCGCCGGTGGACGTGGCCCCGGGCCAGACCGTACGGCTCACCGACCGGTGCTGGAAGGGCGTCGGCGCGGTGTGGGTGACCCACCAGAAGGCGCGCTGAGCCGAGGCCGCGGCGGCGGGTGCCGGGCGGCCCCTGCTCAGCGGCCGGCGAGCCGCTCCGGCAGGCAGATGAACGCGTGGGCCGCGGCCTCGGACGCGGCGGTCTCCGCGTCGCCCGCCCGGATGGCGTCGACCATGCGGCTGTGATCCATGTGGTGCTCCGGACTCATGTCGAGGGCGACGTCGTCCCGCAGCCAGTCGCGCAGCAGATGGCCGAGGTCCGCGTACAGCTCGGTCAGTACGTCGTTGTGCGAGGCGGCGACGACTGCCAGGTGGAGCGTGGCGTCGGCCGCGACGAAGGCCTCCCGGTCGCCCGAGGCCCAGGCCTCCTCCCGCCGCTCCAACAGTGTGTCCAGCTGCTTGAGTTCGCGCTCGGTGCGCCGCTCCGCGGCCAGCTTCGCCGCCGACGACTCCAGCGTGGAGCGCAGCTCGGCCACATGGCGCGGGTCCGCGCCGGCGAACCGGCGGTGCATCACCCCGGCCAGCTCGCTCGTCGCCACGACATAGGTGCCCGAGCCCTGCCGGATGTCGAGCAGACCGTTGTGGGCCAGGGCGCGAACGGCCTCGCGGACGGTGTTGCGCGCCACCCCGAGCTGCTCGACCAGCTCGGGCTCGGTCGGGATGCGCGACCCCACCGCCCACTCGCCCGAGGTGATCTGGTTACGCAGCTGCGCGATCACCTGGTCGACGAGGGCGGACCGCCGGGGAGAGCTCAGCGTCATGGTGCTCCTGTCCGAGAAGGGCTGTTGAGGAGGAGGGCTGTGCGGAGGAGGGCTGTGCGGAGGAGGGCGCGAGGAGGAGGGCTGTAAGGTCCGAGCGAGGTACTGCAGGCGATTGGACAACCAATCATCCCATGATTCTATGATGGTCCCATGGCCGATGAAGAGACCACCACGCTGAGCCCCGCGCCCCCCGGCCCCGCCGACCTCCCGGAAGCCCCCGCCGCCGCGGGCCGGGTGCCGTCGTGGACGCGGTGGGCCGTACCGCTCGCGCTGGTGCTCGCGGCCGTCAACCTGCGCCCCGCCATCACCAGCCTCGGCTCCCTGATGAAGGAGGTCACCGGCGGCCTCGGCATGAGCGACGGCATCGCGGGCGTCCTCACCTCGGTGCCGGCATTCTGCTTCGCCGTCTTCGGCATCATGGCGCCGCGCCTGGCCCGCCGCTTCGGCCCCGGCGCCGTGGTCCTCGCCGGTATGGCCGCCATCACCGCCGGCCTGTTCCTGCGGCCCTTCGCGGGCGGCACCGTCGGCTTCCTCGCGGCGAGCGCGCTGGCCCTGATGGGCATAGCCGTCAGCAACGTCCTGATGCCGGTGATCGTCAAGCGGTACTTCCCCGACCGCGTCGGCTCCATGACCGGCCTCTACTCGATGGCGCTCGCCGCGGGCACCTCGCTCGCCGCGGTCACCACCGTGCCCCTCACCGACGCGCTCGGCGGCAGCTGGCGCCAGGGCCTCGGCATCTGGGCGCTGCTCGCCGTCGTCGCCGTGGCGGCCTGGATCCCGCTCGCCCGCGACCGCTCGGGAAGCGTGGGGCCGGCCCCCAGCACCCGCGAAGAGCCGGCGCCCGCCCTGCGCATCACCCGGAGCGGCACCGCCTGGGCCCTGGCCTGCTTCTTCGGCCTCCAGGCCACCGGCGCCTACATCACCATGGGCTGGATGCCGACGATCTTCCGCGACGCGGGCGTCTCGGCCGGCACGGCGGGGCTGCTGCTCTCCATCACCATGGTCATGGGCGTGCCGCTCGGCTTCGTCATTCCCTGGCTCGTCAACCGGCTGCGCAGCCAGGGCCCGATCGTGGTCGCACTCGGCGCCTGCGGTCTCGCCGGCTACGCGGGGCTCTACCTCGCACCGGCCGCCGGAGCCTGGGCCTGGGCGCTGCTCCTCGGCGTTTCCAACTGCGCCTTCCCGCTCGCCCTCACCATGATCAGCAAGCGGTCGCGGAGCCACGCCGGCGTGGTGCGCCTGTCCGCGTTCGCCCAGTGCGTCGGCTACCTGCTCTCCATCCCGGGCCCCCTCCTGGTCGGCGTCCTGCACGACCGCACCGGCGGCTGGGACCTGCCGATCGCGCTGATGGCGGGCCTCATGGTGCCGCAGATCGTCGTCGGAATGATGGCCGGACGCGACCGTACGATCGAGGACGAGGCGGGGGCCCGGCGCTAGCGGGCCGGATGGCGATGCCGGGGCCTGATGCCGGCGGGCCGGGCGGCGTGGCCGGGGCCTGATGCCGGCGGGCCGGGCGGCGTGGCCGGGGCCTGATGCCGGCGGGCCGGGCCGTGCGGCGTGGCTGGGGCCCGGCGATAGCGGGCCAAACCGGGATGCGACACTGTCGGCATGCCAGTGCTCGAACCCAATCCGCAGAACAGCCACAAGAAGCTCCTGCTCGTGCTCGGCGCGATGCTCGCCGTCACGGTCGTCGTCGCCATCATCGCGACGATCGCCTCACCCTGACCCGCACCCCGGCCCGGCCCGGCACGGTGGGGCTAGCCCCACCATCCCCTAGGGGGTCAGGGTCAGGGTGAAGTGGGTGGGTCACCGGATGGGGTGGCGCTGCCCGGCTCCGTAGATTCTGAAGTGCGCCGAACGACCTGTTCGTACGCGGCACTCGAACCCGGAATCCACGGAGGCGGTCATGTCGGCCCACACCCACCCCAGGGCCCCCCAACCGACCGCAGGTGGCGTCGACTTCAAGCTGCCGTGGTGGGGCGTGGTGCTGCCCGCGATCGCGTTCTTCGTGCTCCTCGCGCTCGTCGTCGGATCCGGCGACGCCCACGCGGCCTCCGGCGACGGGACCCTCAACCACCTCGTCGACCGCATCCAGCACACCCTCGCGCGCTAGGCCGACGCGGCCCCACCGAGCGTCGCGTCAGCACCCTCGCCGAGCCCTCCAACACCCTGCGCCCGATGGCGTGATCCATGCGAAGCTGGAGAGCATGAGCGTCGACACACCGCACAGGATCGTCCTACTCCGGCACGCCAAGGCCGACTGGCCCGAGGTGTCCGACCACGACCGGCCGCTCGCCGAGCGGGGCCGGGCGGACGCCCCGGCCGCCGGCCGTCGCCTCGCGGAAACCGGCATCACCTTCGACCTCGCCCTCTGCTCCAGCGCGGTCAGGACCCGCGAGACCTGGAAGCTCGCCGTGTCGGAACTCCAGCACCGCCCGCGGACGGTGTACGAGGACCGGATGTACGAGGCCTCCCTCGGCGAACTGATCGCCCTGGTCAACGAGACCCCGGACGACGTCGCCGACCTGGTGCTCATCGGGCACAACCCCGGCATGCACGCGCTCGCCGACGCGCTCGCCGGCCAGGCCGAGGGCGATGTGCTGTCGCGGATGAACCGCAGCGGCTTTCCGACCTCCGCCATCGCCGTGCTGACGTTCGACGGCACCTGGAAGTCCGTCGAACACGGCGTGGCCAAGCTCGTCGAGTTCTGGGCGCCGCACGTCTGAGCCGCGCGCTTGAGCCGCGAGCCCGCGAGCCTGAGCCGCGCGCTTGAGCCACACGTCTGAGCCGCGCTTGAGCCGCGCGGCGCACACCCCTACGCATGCGGAAGGCCCCGGCGCCCACGATCCGCCGGGGCCTTCCGCATACGTGCGGGTACGGGGTGGGGTCAGTCCAGGACGCCGTCGGCGGCCTCGACCTCTTCCCGGGTGATGCCGAGCAGATAGAGCACGGTGTCGAGGAAGGGCACGTTCACCGCGGTGTGCGCGGCCTCCCGCACCACCGGCTTGGCGTTGAAGGCGACGCCGAGGCCCGCCGCGTTCAGCATGTCGAGGTCGTTGGCACCGTCGCCGATCGCCACGGTCTGGGACAGCGGCACCCCCGCCTCCGCCGCGAACTCCCGCAGCAGCCGCGCCTTGCCGGCCCGGTCCACGACCTCGCCGGTGACCCGGCCGGTGAACGTGCCGTCCTCGATCTCCAGGGTGTTGGCGGAGGCGAAGTCGAGCCCGAGCTCGTCCTTGAGCCCGTCGGTGACCTGGGTGAACCCGCCGGACACCACACCGACTTGATAGCCGAGCGCCTTGAGCGTACGGACCAGGGTGCGGGCGCCCGGCGTCAGCCGAACCTCCGCCCGCACCTTGTCCACCACCGAGACGTCAAGGCCGCGCAGCAGCGCCACCCGGGCGTGCAGCGACTGCTCGAAGTCCAGCTCGCCGCGCATCGCGGCGGCCGTTACCTCGGCGACCTCGGCCTCGCAGCCGGCGTGGGCCGCGAAAAGTTCGATGACCTCGTCCTGGATCAGCGTGGAGTCCACGTCCATCACGACGAGCCGCTGGGCCCGCCGGTGCAGACCCGCCGAGACGACGGCCACGTCCACTCCGAGGGCCTTGGCCTCGGTGGCGAGCGCGGTGCGCAGCGTCCCGGTGGCCACACCCGAGACGGCGAACTCCACGGCCGTGACCGGGTACTTGGCGAGCCGGAAGATACGGTCGATGTTGCCGCCGGTGCCGGCGATACGAGCCGCTATGGCCGCCGTCGACTCGGCGGTCAGCGGGTGACCGAGCACCGTGACGTGCGAACGGCCGCTGCCACGCGGCCTGTTGTCGCCGATGCCGGAGATGATCTCGGCTTCGAGCTTCAGCGACTCGGCCCAGCTGTGCACGGTCGCGCGCAGCTCGCCCGGGGTGGCCACGGTCGGCTCGGTGACGAGCGCGCACAGCACGAGGCGGCCGCGGGAGACGACCTGTTCGATGTCGACGACGTCGACGGCGTAGGCGGCGAGGGTGTCGAAGAGCCCGGCCGTGATGCCCGGGCGGTCCTTGCCGAAGATCTTGACGAGGAGGGTCGGTACGTCAGAGCTCTGACCGGCGTCGGAGTTCTGGCCGGCGGGGGGCAGGGGCGATGGCGTCATGGTGCCTCCACCGTATCCGGCCCCGGCGCCCGCCCCGCACGCCGTCCCGCCCTGCGGACAGCGCCCCCTCCAATGGCCCCCACCGGCGCGGGGCAGCTCAGCGCGGCCTATGCGACACCCGGGCGGAGGCGGCACCCCGGGCAAAGGCGAGACCCCGGGCGGAGGCGGCGGCCTCTCACGCGGCGGCCTGTGCGAACGGGGCGTGCCCGGGGCGTGCCCGGGGGGGCGGCTCGGGGGCCCGGGCAGCGTGGGGGAGTCGTGCGGGCCTGGCGGGGGCTTGAGGTAGGGGTTGGTGTCCGGGTCGGGCAGCGGGTGCGGCAGAGCGGGGCGATAGGGGCCTGGTTCGCTGGGGACGCCCGTGTCGTTCCGGCTCGGTGCGGGCCCGCCCGTGCCGTACCGGCTCGACTCGGGTCCGCCCTGCTCGCCCCGGCGGGTGCGCCCCATCCGGCGCCGAGCGTGCAGGCGAGCCCCGCGTCGCCGCGCAGGTCGATGCCCGCGCCGAATCGACGGCCGTGGCCGCCATCGCGACCAGGGCCCAGCTCACCGCGGTGACCGATGCGAGAGCGACGTCACCCCACCGGATCGCACCATGGCCGCGATTGCCGTCCACGCTCATCCGGACCCCCCGATACGAGCCGACTCAGCCCCTTTTGTGCGATGCGACCCTTTTGGTCCGCGTGAACATCATTTATGGGCGGACATCATGATCCATACGCACTCATGGGTTCTTCCTGTTCTCGATGCGTGTTTGCCCCACGTCAACGGGGCGGTCCCAGAGCCCTGTTGCAGGACCGCGACGGGACTGTGCCCGGTCTGTGCACCTAATTCACAAGGCCCGGGTTTCGGATACGAGCCCGGGCCTGAAATAGTTCCCCACGATGTTCACCATCCCTAGACTCCCGGTGTCGGGAGTAACGGGCCTCCGGCGCGGAGGTCTTTCGGGGGACGACAAGTGGGGCTGGAGTGCCGGAACTCGTACTGGAATTGAATGGCAGCACCTGGACGCTCGATCCGTCCAGGTCGTACACCCTGGGACGTGATCCGCAGGGTGACCTCGTCGTGGACGACGCCAGAGTCTCGTGGCGGCACGCCACGATCAGCTGGAACGGCCACAGTTGGGTCATCGAGGACCACGGATCCACCAACGGCACCTACGCGCGGGGCCAGCGCGTCCATCAGATGGACATCGCTCCCGGCTCCACGGTCCACCTCGGCAACGCGACCGACGGCCCGCGGCTGAATCTGTCCGGTGCCGCCGCGGCGGCCTACGCACAGCCCGCCCCCGCCCAGCACGGGCAGGCGGCCCCCGCCCACCCGGGACCCCAGCAGGCCCCGCCCCAGCAGGGCGGATGGCCCCAGCAGGCGCAGCAGCCTCAGCAGGCGCAGGTGCCGCAGCAGTCCTGGCAGCAGCAGCAGCAACAGCAACAGCAGCAGTCGCAGCAACAGCAGCCCCAGCAGCCGCAGTTCCCGCAGCAGGGCGGCGGCCCCGCGGGCACCCCGCCCGTCTACGGCGACCGCAGCCCGACCACGTTCCACCAAGTCGCCCTCGGCCGCGTCATGCGCATCGGCCGTGCGCTCGAGAACGAGCTGGTCGTCTCCGACCTCCAGGTCTCGCGCCACCACGCCGAGTTCCACGCGACGCCCGACGGCCGGATGGAGATCCGCGACCTCGGCTCGCACAACGGCACCTACGTCAACGGCCAGCCGATCGCCAAGGGCGGCAGCGTCCTGCTCGGCCCGCACGACATCGTCGGCGTCGGCCACTCGACCTTCCGCATCGTCGGCGACCGGCTCGAAGAGTTCGTCGACACCGGTGACGTCTCCTTCTCCGCCCGTGGCCTGACCGTCACGGTCGACGGCGGCAAGGACATCCTCAAGGACGTCTCCTTCGGCGTCCCCGAGAAGTCCCTCATCGCGGTCATCGGCCCCTCGGGCTCCGGAAAGTCGACCCTGCTCAAGGCGCTCACCGGCTACCGGCCCGCGAACAAGGGCGACGTCCTCTACGACAACCGCAACCTCTACAAGCAGTTCGCCGAGCTGCGCCAGCGCATCGGTCTGGTCCCGCAGGACGACATCCTGCACAAGGAGCTGACCGTCAAGAAGGCGCTGAAGTACGCGGCCAAGCTGCGCTTCCCCGCCGACACCACCGAGAACGAGCGCCAGCAGCGCATCGACGAGGTGCTGCGCGAGCTCAAGCTGGACATCCACAAGGAGAAGAAGGTCACCTCCCTCTCCGGTGGCCAGCGCAAGCGCGTCTCGGTTGCCCTGGAGCTCCTGACCAAGCCGTCGCTGATCTTCCTCGACGAGCCCACGTCGGGCCTCGACCCGGGCATGGACCGCGACGTCATGCAGCTGCTCCGCGGCCTCGCCGACGACGGCCGCACCGTCCTGGTCGTCACCCACTCCGTGGCCGAGCTCGCCATCTGCGACAAGCTCCTGGTGATGGCGCCGGGCGGCTCGGTCGCCTACTTCGGCCCGCCCGAGGAGGCGCTGAACTTCTTCGGCTACAGCACGTGGGCCGATGTCTTCTCCGCCTTCGAGAGCTACCGCGACTACGACTGGGCGGGCCGCTGGAAGGGCTCGCAGCACTACCAGATGTACGCCGCCGACATCGACGCCGTCGCCCCGCAGTCGGTGCAGATGCCGCCCGCGCAGGCGATGAAGCCGCCGAAGCCCCAGGGCTGGCTCTCCCAGCTGTGGACCCTGATGCGCCGCTACACCTCGGTCATCGCCTCGGACAAGGGCTTCCTCGCCCTGTCGGTGGCCCTGCCCGCGGTGATCGGCTCGGTCAGCGTCGTGATCCCGGCGAAGTTCGGGCTCGCGCCGCCGACGCCGCCGTCCCGGTTCAACGGCGACGCCGGCACGATCATGCTGATCCTGGCGGTCGGCATGTGCTTCTCGGGCGCCGCCAACTCCGTACGAGAACTGATCAAGGAACGGGTCATCTACGAACGGGAGCGGGCCACCGGCCTGTCCCGCTCGGCGTATCTGATGTCCAAGATCCTCGTGCTCGGAGTCATCACGGCCTTCCAGGGTGTGATCCTCTGCGTGATCGGATTCTCGACCCGCAAGCTGCCCGCCGAGGGCCTGGTGATGCCGCCCGCGGTCGAGATGTGCCTGGTCGTGATCGCGCTCGGTTTCACCTCGATGATGTTCGGCCTGATCATCTCCGCGCTGGTGAAGACCTCCGAGAAGACCATGCCGCTCCTGGTCATGTTCGCCATCGTGCAGGTCGTGTTCACCGGGATCCTGTTCAAGGTCTACGACTCGCCCGGCCTGGAGCAGTTCGCCTGGCTGATGCCGTCGCGCTGGGCCATCGCGGGCGCCGGCACCACGCTCGACCTCTCGCGTCTGATGGCGCCGATGGACCAGAGCGACCCGACCAACCTCGACCCGCTGTGGAAGCACGACGCGGCCCAGTGGTTCACCGACATCACGGTGCTGCTCGTCATCGGCATCGCCCTCGGCTTCCTGGTCGCACGCCTGCTGCGCCGCCACGAGCCCGAGGTCATGCGCAAGTAACCGCTGACCGCGCACGTCGCAGGAGGCGCGCACGCCGCACGAGGCGCACGCGGAAGGGCGGCACCCCGCACGGGGTGCCGCCCTTCGGCGTCGCGTATGCCGTCCTACGTCGCTCAGTAGGCGCTCAGTAGGTGCTCAGTAGGCGCTGTTCACGTTGTCCATCGAGCCGTACTTGTCGGCCGCGTAGTTGGCGGCGGCCGTGATGTTGGCGACCGGGTCGTAGATGTTCCACGACGTGCCGGCCACGTGGTAGGCGGTGAAGGTCGGCTGGATGACCTGGAGCAGGCCCTTGGACGGGATGCCGTTGATGGCGTTGATGTCCCAGCCGTTGATGGCGTTCGGGTTGCCGGTCGACTCGCGCATGATGTTGCGGTGCAGACCGTCGTAGGTACCCGGGATGCCCTTGCTCTTCATGATGTCGAGGGACTGGCGGATCCAGCCGTCCAGGTTGTTGGCGTAGACCGGCTTGCGGGCGGCGGAGCGGCTGGCCGCGGCGGCCTCGTCACGCTTCTTCGCCTCGGCCGCGGCCTTCGCCTTGGCGTCCGCGGCGGCCTTGGCCTTCGCGGCGTCCTTGGCCTGCTTGTCGGCGGTCACCTGCTGCTTGGAGATGCTCTGCGAGACCGTCTTGGTGCTGACGGTCGCCGCGAAGGCGACGGGCTCGGCGGCCGCGGCGCTGTCCGACTGGCCCGTGCCCGGGAAGACCGAGAGAGCGAGAGCGGCGGCGCCGAGGGCGGCCACGCCGGCAATCGAAATCTTGTGCTTCTTGTCGAGACGACTATGACCGGGGTTGGTGGACTCGGGCATGGCGGTTGGACCTCTTCCGAATGGCGGGGACGGGCACCGGAGCGCCGCAGCGGTTTGAGCCGCAGCGCTGTGCGACGGGAGCCATTGTTAGCGGCCGCAAAATCTCGTGGCAAAGGTGCTACATACGAAGCCGGATAGTGGATCACCCCGCCGGGAAAGGCGCCTCGTACCCACTCCATAGCGGCTCACACCGCCTTTATTTGTCCACTAGCCGACTTCGTAAGTGATGTGCGTCCTATGCGCGGGCTCACATCGAGGGCGTAACAGTTTCACCGCACGTTGCTGGAGCAATGCATACGGTGAGGGTTCTCCTCCGGGAGGATGAGGTGGACGTCGCCGAACTCGTGCCACAGGTAGAGCCGGCTCAGCGCCTGGTCGTAGGCGACGGCGAGCGCCGCCCCCCCGGCGATCGCCTCCAGCATCAGCAGGTGCGAGGCCTCCGGCTCGTGCAGCCCGGTCAGCAGCCCGTCCACGACCCGCACCCCGCGCTCCGGCGTCACCACCACATCGGTCCAGCCGACCGCCCCTCGCACCAGCCCGTCCGCCCCGGCCGCCGACTCCAGGGCCCGCACCGCCGTGGTCCCCACCGCCACGACCCGGCCGCCCCCCGCCCTGGCCGCGTTCACCACCCGGGCCGTCGCCTGCGGCACCTCGAAGCGCTCCGGGTACGGCGGCTCGTGCGCCTCCGCCGACGCCACCCCCGTATGCAGCGTGACCGGCGCGAACCACACCCCGCGCCGCACCAGCTCGGCGACGAGCCCGGCCGTGAACGGCCGCGCCGCGCTCGGCATCTCCGCCGAGCCGAGCCCGCCGGGCGCCGGCAGCGCGAACACCGTCTGGTACGCGGACAGCGGCTGGTCCCGCTCGGTGTAGCCGTACCGGATGGGCCGCCCGTACCGGCCCATCAGCCCCGGCACGTCGGCCGCCGACACCCGCGCCCACCACAGCCGGTCCGGGCTCAGCGCCGTTTCGAGCACGAGCCGCTCCGCGCCGGGCAGCGCCACCACCGTCCCCGCCCGGTCGCCGCGGCGGCGCTCGCTGCTTCCCCCGGCGGCCGGCGTACGCAGCTCCACCGCCCAGCGCCCGTCGGGGCCGAGCGTGGAGAAGTGCACCACCACGGGTTGCCCCGCCACCGTGGCGTCGACGGCGGCGGGCAGCGTCTGCGAGGTGTTGACGACCAGGACGTCGCCGGCGCGCAACTGCCCCGCGAGGTCGTGGAAGGCGTGGTGCGTGACGGCCGTGCCGCGCGACACCATCAGGCGCACGTCGTCCCGGCCCGTACCGCGCACCTCGGCGGGCACCGACGCGAGCAGGCCGTCGGGTACCCGCACCACCATGGGCGCCGTCATCGCGCGCCCTTCCCGGCGCTGTCCCCGGTGCCGTCCCCGTTGCCGTCCGCGGGGGCGGCCGCCGCGAAGGCGTCCTGAGGGACGGCCTGCGCGCGCCCGTCCCAGCGAACGGCCGCGCCCAGCCCCCCGTCGGAAACTTCCGCCCCCTCCGCGAGAGCCCCGGCGGCAGCCTCGGCATCAGCGGTATCAGCGGCATCAGCGGTATCGGGGGCATCAGCGGTGTGCGCCGGATGGGTCGTGCGGGTTGTGCGGGCCGTGCGGGCAGTGTGGGTGGTACGGGCCGTGTGGTCCGGGTGGGCTTCCCTGTGGGCCTGCATCTGAGCCTCCATAAGAGAGGGGGCGCCGTAGCGGCCGCTCGCCGGCCGTTCGTCGAGCAGCCGCAGGAAGCCCGGCGCCACCGCGGACGGTTCCGGCCGCGCGGAGTCGTCCCCCGGCACCGCCGCCGCGTAGAGATCCGTCCGCATGTCGCCCGGGTCCACCGCCCACACCCGAAGCCCCGGCTCCTCCACGGCGAGCACCGCCGCCAGCTGGTCCAGCGCCGCCTTCGAGGCCCCGTACCCGCCCCACGTCCCGTACGCCTCGGCCGCCGCGTCCGAGCTGACCGCGATCACCGCGCCCGCCGCCGAATCCCGCAGCAGGGGCAGCCCCTCCTGTACGAGCCCGAGCGCCGCCACCACATTGGTCTCAAGCGCCGCCCGCAGCCCCGCGAGCTCCAGCTCGTCAAGGCGTACCAGCGGCTCGGCGCCGAGCGCGGAGGCGTTGTGCACCAGCAGATCGAGTCCGCCCAGCTCCCGTGCGGCCGCGACCAGCTCCGCGCGGTGCCCGGCGTCCGTGACGTCCCCGGCGAGCGCCACGACATCCGTGCCGTACGCGCCGAGCTCGCGCGCCGCCTCCTTCAGTACGGAACCCGTCCTCGCGTCCAGGACCAGATCCCAGCCCCGCCCGGCCAGGGCCACGGCGAGCGCGCGGCCGAGCCCCTTCGAAGCCCCCGTGATGATCGCAACCGGCATGATGACCGACCCCTTCGTCCTTCGAGCTGTCCATGAACCGAATCGACGGGTGTCCGTCGATGGCTTCACGGTGGCTCCGCACCCACCGGCGCCGCGTCGGACGCGGGGCCCACCCGACAAGGCACTTCGGCCTAGGCCCTGCGACCCAGATGTGGCCGTCCAGCGGCCGAGGCGCACTGGCACACCCCGCCGGTACGGTGACCACATGAGCCGTCCCCGACCCGCGCACCCCGCCGGACCAGGGCAGAGCCCGTCGCCGAGCGCCGGGCTCGCCGCCGTGAGCACCGCCCTGCTCGCCATGAGCCGGCACCTGGAGGTGGGGGACGTCCTCAAGACGATCACCGCGTCCGCCCGCGAGCTCCTGGACGCGGAGTACGCGGCGCTCGGCGTCCCCGACGACCACGGCGGCTTCGCGCAGTTCGTCGTCGACGGCGTGAGCGACGAGCAGTGGCGGGCGATCGGGCCGCTGCCGCGCCAGCACGGCATCCTCGCGGCGATGCTCCACGAGGAGAAGGCCGAGCGCCTCGCCGACGTCCGCAAGGACCCCCGCTTCGAGGGCTGGCCCTCCGCCCACCCCGACATGTCCGACTTCCTCGGCATGCCGATCCGCGACGGCGAGGAGACGCTCGGCGCCCTCTTCCTCGCCAACAAGCGCTGCCCCGAAGTCTCCCTCTCCCGCAGGGGCGACCGCTGCGGCTTCACCGCCCACGACGAGGAGCTGCTCCGCCTGCTCGCCCAGCACGCTGCGATCGCCCTCACCAACGCCCGCCTGTACGAGCGCAGCCGCGAACTGACCATCGCCGAGGAACGCTCGCGCCTGGCCCACGAGCTGCACGACGCGGTCAGCCAGAAGCTCTTCTCGCTCCGCCTCACCGCCCAGGCCGCCGCCGCCCTCGTCGACCGCGACCCGGCCCGCGCCAAGGGCGAGCTCCAGCAAGTCGCGGCCCTCGCCGCCGAGGCGGCCGACGAACTGCGCGCCGCCGTCGTGGAGTTGAGGCCCGCCGCCCTGGAGGAGGACGGCCTCGTGCACACCTTGCGCACCCACATCCAGGTCCTCGACCGGGCCCACGCGGCCCGCGTCACCTTCGACAACCTGGGCGTGCGCGCCCTGCCGCCGGCCCAGGAGGAAGCCCTGCTGAGGGTCGCCCAGGAGGCCCTGCACAACGCGCTGCGGCACTCGGGCGCGGGCCGGGTCGACGTCGTACTGGAACGCAACGGCCAGGGCGCCGTGCTGCGGATCACCGACGACGGCCGGGGCTTCGAGCCCAGCCTGGTCCGCCGTGCGGGCCGCCACCTCGGGCTCGTGTCGATGCGGCACCGGGCGAGCGGAGTCGGCGGCAGACTCACCGTGCACTCGGCACCCGGTGAGGGCGCCACGATCAAGATGGAGGTCCCCGGTGGCTGACAAGGTGATCAGGGTCCTGCTCGTGGACGACCACCAGGTGGTCCGCCGCGGACTGCGTACGTTCCTGGAAGTGCAGGACGACATAGAAGTGGTGGGCGAGGCCTCCGACGGCGCCGAGGGAGTGGCCCGCGCCGAGCAACTGAAGCCGGACGTCGTCCTGATGGACGTGAAGATGCCGGGCATGGACGGAATCGAGGCCCTGCGCAAGCTCCGCGAGCTCGCCAACCCGGCCAGGGTCCTCATCGTCACCAGCTTCACCGAGCAGCGTACGGTCGTCCCCGCTCTGCGCGCCGGCGCCTCCGGCTATGTGTACAAGGACGTCGACCCGGACGCGCTGGCCGGCGCGATCCGCTCGGTGCACGCCGGGCACGTGCTCCTCCAGCCGGAGGTCGCGGGCGCGCTGCTCAGCCAGGACGTAGGACACGGCGGAACGGGCCGCGGCACGACGCTGACCGAGCGGGAGAAGGAGGTCCTTGCGCTGATCGCCGACGGCCGCTCCAACCGGGAGATCGCCCGCCATCTGGTGCTGTCCGAGAAGACCGTCAAGACGCACGTCTCGAACATCCTGATGAAACTGGACCTGGCCGACCGCACCCAGGCCGCGCTGTGGGCGGTACGACACGGGGTGGCGGGGTGAGCCGCGGGGTGGTGGGCTGAGCCGCGGGGTGGTGGGCTGACCCGCGTCGCACGGGAAGCGGAGCGTCAGGGTCCGGTGCGAGATTCATACCGTCGTGTAAATGTCACCCACATAGCGCAACCCCGGCGGGCGCCGCGCGTTCTTCATGGCATGCCGCGGCGACTGGTCGCGGCGACGACCTGGAGGATCCACACCATGAAGCTCAACAAGGCTCTCGCCGTCACCGTGCTCGCCGGCGGCGCCCTCGCCGCAGCGACCGGCGCCGCCTCCGCCCACGGCGGGGCCCAGGCCGACGGCAAGGCCGAGCGCTCCCCGGGCGTCGTCTCCGGCAACCTGGTCCAGGTGCCGGTGCACGTGCCGGTGAACGCCACGGGCAACACGGTCAATGTGATCGGCGCCCTGAACCCGGTCTTCGGCAACCAGAGCTCCAACTTCTGACCGTCCTGGCGCACCGCGGCCCCCGGACCTTGCCCGGGGGCCGCCGCACGTCCCGGCCGGCCGGGCCCCAGCCGGTCTTCGTCCGCGAGCGGCCCTGACGCCGGGCGGCACGCGCAGCCCCAGCCCGTCCGGCATTTGAGGACGAGCGCCTTTCGGGCGCCACACGGGGTCTGGGGCGGAGCCCCAGGGGCCTGGGCTGCTCTCCAGCTAGCCCCGGTCGCGCTGGCGCTCCTCCACATACGCGTTGTACGCCGCCACCCGCGCCCGCCGAGCCACCCGCTCCACCGGCCGCAACGCCTCCGCCCGAGCCGAGATCTCCGAGGCGCTCACCGCACCCCCATGCCCGTTCTCGTACGCGAGTGACACCAGCAGGCCGACCCGCCGGGCCAGCTCCAACACCCGGACCGCGCGCGGCGGATAGCCCGGCGCGAGCACCTCCTCGTCGGGGCCCTCGGCCCGCGCGCGGTACGCGTCGATCGCCACCGCCGCGGCCGGACCCGACCCCGCGACATCGAGCCGGGTCAGCACGACCGTCGCCTCCCGCAGCGCCTCCGCGAGTTCACGCTCCGCCTCGCCCAGCGAGGGCACGTCCGCGGGCGGCGCCTCCCGTACCACAAGGCAGTGCCAGACGACCTCCGTGTGCACATCCCCGGCGGGCCCGGCCTCGTACAGCTCGGGGACGAGCCCGTACGGCGCACCGAACCCGACGACGGCCTCCTCGGCCGCAAGCGCCCGCGCGTTGAACTCCGCGGGACCGCTCAGCCCCAGCGGATGCCCCGCCGCGGGCAACGCGACCCGCCAGCCGCCCACCCCGAGACCCCGCAGCCGCCCGAGCGCCAACGTGAGCCCCACGGGGGCGGACTCGCCGGGCAGCCCCTCGACGCGGTGCACCGCGTCGTCCCCGACGATCGCGAGCGCCGCGTCATCGGGTGAGACATTTCCGGCCAACAGGGCGTTTCCCCATGCGGCCAGCCGACCTGAACGTGGTTCCGAGAACATCCCACCAGCCTAGAGAAACCGGCCGACCGGGACCTAGGGTCTTTCGTTTGGATCATGCCGGGCTCGCGGGGCCCCGTGCCGCGCCTCGCGGCATTGTCGTCGACGCCATGGCTCCGCCATGTGGCCCTCCTCGCGTTGTCGGCGGTTGCCATGGCTCCGCCATGTCGCCCTCCTCCGCCTCACCATGCACGGCACCGGGCCCCGCTCCCTGCTCCGGCCCGTCCGAACGAAAGACCCTAGAGGCGGGATCACTTCCCCAGTGGCGTAGGTTTTCCCTGGGGACCGCCTCCACAGGCGCCCCCCGCACCGCACTCGCGAACTCACGACGATGGCATGGGGAGACAACGCGCTCATGAGCGATGTACTGGAGCTGGTGGACGTATCCGTGGTCCGCGACGGACGCGCTCTGGTGGACGACGTCTCCTGGTCGGTCAAGGAAGGCGAGCGCTGGGTCATCCTCGGCCCCAACGGCGCCGGCAAGACCACCCTCCTCAACATCGCCTCCAGCTATCTCTTCCCGAGCACCGGCACCGCCAAGATCCTCGGCGAGCAGCTCGGCAAGGTGGACGTCTTCGAGATGCGCCCGCGCATCGGCATGGCCGGCGTCGCCATGGCCGACAAGCTCCCCAAGCGCCAGACCGTGCTCCAGACGGTGCTCACCGCCGCGTACGGCATGACCGCCACCTGGCAGGAGCAGTACGACGCCGTCGACGAGGACCGCGCCCGCGCCTTCCTCGACCGCCTCGGCATGACGGACTTCCTCGACCGCAGGTTCGGCACGCTCTCCGAGGGCGAGCGCAAGCGCACCCTGATCGCCCGCGCGATGATGACCGACCCCGAGCTCCTCCTCCTCGACGAGCCCGCCGCCGGTCTCGACCTCGGCGGCCGCGAGGACCTGGTCCGGCGCCTGGGCCGGCTCGCCCGCGACCCGTACGCCCCCTCGATGATCATGGTCACGCACCACGTCGAGGAGATCGCCCCCGGCTTCACCCACGTCCTCATGATCCGCCAGGGCAAGGTGCTCGCCGCCGGCCCCATGGAGACCGAGCTCACCTCCCGCAACCTCTCCCTCTGCTTCGGCCTCCCGCTCCTCGTGGAGCACCGCGGCGACCGCTACACGGCGACGGGCCTCCCGCTCGGCTGAGCCCCGCGGCCCCCGGGGGCGGGCCGGTCCCTGCATCCGCTCGGGCTGAGCCTCCCGCCCCGTCCGGGCCGGTCCTTGCGCACTGTCGGTGGGGGGAGCCCCGCACCTACCATGACCTGGTGGACATCGAGGCGTGGGTTTGGTGGCTGGTAGCCGCGGCGGGACTCGGCATTCCCCTCGTCCTGACCGTCATGCCCGAGTTCGGCATGATGGCACTCGGCGCGGTCGCCGCCGCCATCGGTGCGGGTCTGGGCCTCGGCCCCGTCGGACAGGTGCTGCTCTTCGTCGCCGTCTCGGTCGCGCTCATCGCCGTCGTACGCCCCATCGCGGCCCGCCACCGTGCACAGCGCCCCCAACTCGCCACCGGCACCGAGGCGTTGAAAGGCCGTCAGGCAGTCGTCCTGGAACGTGTCGACGCCGAGGGCGGCAGAATCAAGCTCGCGGGCGAGGTCTGGTCGGCCCGCGCGCTCGACGCCGAGCGCGTCTTCGAGCCCGGCCACCAGGTCGACGTCGTCGAGATCGACGGAGCCACTGCCATCGTCATGTGAACCATGCCAGGATCATCAAGTCCGGTAATCGCCAACGCTTACAGGGCCATCCGAGAGCAAGAAAGGCACGGGGGTACGCGATGCAACCGATCATCATCGTCCTGATCATCCTGGTGGTGCTGGTCTTCATCGCCCTGATCAAGACCATCCAGGTGATCCCGCAGGCCAGCGCCGCGATCGTGGAGCGCTTCGGCCGCTACACGCGGACGCTCAACGCCGGACTGAACATCGTCGTCCCGTTCATCGACTCGATCCGCAACCGGATCGACCTCCGCGAACAGGTCGTACCCTTCCCGCCCCAGCCGGTGATCACCCAGGACAACCTGGTCGTCAACATCGACACCGTCATCTACTACCAGGTGACCGACGCCCGGGCCGCAACCTACGAGGTCGCCAGCTACATCCAGGCGATCGAACAGCTCACCGTCACCACGCTCCGCAACATCATCGGCGGCATGGACCTGGAGCGGACGCTGACCTCCCGCGAGGAGATCAACGCGGCCCTGCGCGGCGTCCTCGACGAGGCCACCGGCAAGTGGGGCATCCGCGTCAACCGCGTCGAGCTGAAGGCGATCGAGCCGCCGACCTCCATCCAGGACTCGATGGAGAAGCAGATGCGCGCCGACCGTGACAAGCGCGCCGCGATCCTCCAGGCCGAAGGTGTGCGGCAGTCGGAGATCCTGCGCGCCGAGGGCGAGAAGCAGTCCGCGATCCTGCGCGCCGAAGGTGAGGCCAAGGCCGCGGCCCTGCGGGCCGAAGGTGAGGCGCAGGCCATTCGTACGGTCTTCGAGTCGATCCACGCGGGCGACCCCGACCAGAAGCTGCTTTCCTACCAGTACCTTCAGATGCTCCCGAAGATCGCCGAGGGCGACGCCAACAAGCTCTGGATCGTGCCCAGCGAGATCGGCGACGCCCTCAAGGGCCTCTCCGGCGCCTTCGGCAACCTCGGCGGCGGCATGCCCGGCTTCAACACGGGTAACGGCGGAAACAGTGGCAACGGCGGCAACGGCGGAAACAACGGCAATGGCGGCAGCGGTTCGGTCGAGCGCCGCGAAGAACCCCGCATGGACTGACAGAGCTGACGGAGCTGACGGAGCTGACAGGACTGGGCCAGGACTGACACCCCGGTACGGAGCTGACCGCGCGGCCTCGTCACCACCCCCCCCACAGACGTGAACAACCCGTGGACCGGGGCAAGTTGACTGCCCCGTACACGAATCATGCATGATCAGTGCGGCCCCTCGACCTCCACGGCGGGGAGGCGACTCACTGAACGTGTAAGGAGATGGCCTTGTCCATCTGGGAAGCACTCGCGGTCTTCGCAGCCGGCATCGGCGCGGGCACCATCAACACCATCGTCGGCTCCGGCACGCTCCTCACCTTCCCCGTGCTCCTCGCGACCGGCCTGCCACCGATCACCGCCAACGTCTCCAACGCGCTCGGCCTGGTCCCCGGCTCCATCAGCGGCGCCATCGGCTACCGCCACGAACTGCGCGGCCAGACCCGCCGCGTGCTCCGCCTCGGCGCCGCCGCCCTCCTCGGAGGCCTCTTCGGCGCGATCTTGCTGCTCGCGCTGCCATCCTCGTCGTTCGACGCGATCGTCCCGGTCCTGGTCGGCCTGGCCCTCGTCCTCGTCCTGTTCCAGCCGCGGCTGGCCGCCGCCATCACCCGCCGCCGTGAGGCCCGCGGCACCGAGGCCCGCCCCGAGGGCGGCGTCGCGCTCCTCGCCGGCCTCTTCCTCGCCAGCATGTACGGCGGCTACTTCGGCGCCGCCCAGGGCGTCCTCTACCTCTCCCTGATGGGCCTGCTCCTGCCCGACACCCTGCAACGCGTCAACGCCGTCAAAAACATCCTCGGCGCCCTGGTCAACGGGGTGGCGGCCGTCTTCTTCCTCTTCGTCGCCGAGTTCAACTGGACCGCCGTCCTGCTCATCGCCGTCGGCTCGACCATAGGCGGCCAGATCGGCGCCAAGGTGGGCCGTCGCCTCAAGCCGGCGGTCCTGCGCGGGGTGATCATCGCTGTCGGTGTCGTCGCCATCCTCCAACTGACCCTGAAATAAGGGTCATACGCGACCCGGGAGAGACCGCGCGTACCCCGCGCCACGGCTCATGCCGCCGGTACGGCACCCGAAGCCAGCCACTCGGGCAGCTCGGAACGGTCACCGGCGGCCATCGCCAGCAGCATCGCGTCGGCGGGCGACGGCACGAACGGCTGGCGCAGCAGCGGCATCCCCGCCTCCTCCGGCGTACGGTCCGCCTTGCGGTGGTTGTCCTCGGCGCAGGACGCCACCGTGTTCAGCCAGCCGTCCCGGCCGCCCTGCGCCCGCGGCACCACGTGGTCCACCGTCGTCGCGCGCCGCCCGCAGTACGCGCACCGGTGCTGGTCCCTGATCAGGACCCCCCGCCGCGACCACGGAGCGTGTCTTCGGAAGGGCACCCGTACGTATCTGCACAGCCGGATCACCCGCGGCACCGGTATGTCGACCGCGGCCGCACGCACCCGCAGACCGGGGTGGGACTGCTCGACGACCGCCTTGTCCTGGAGGACCAGCACCACGGCACGGTTGAGCGTCACCGTCGACAGCGGCTCGAAGCTCGCGTTCAGTACCAGCGTGTCCCTCATCGTGCCCACCTCCGTAGTGCCGGCCCACTCCCTGGCGGGCTTGGATCAACTCTGGCCGGGCTCGCCACGATGGACAACGCAATATCCGAGCCCGCCCGGACGCGCGCTGGACGACGCACCGGACCGACAACAGAAAAATGCCCTGCCCTGATCTCTCCAAGACCAGGGCAGGGCAAACGGAAAACGAACGATCAGCTCTCCGCGGGAGCGGTGTACTCACCGATGAGCTGAGCGCGCCCGAGCGTGTGGAACCGCAGATTGAAACCGACCGCCGCGGGCGGGGTCTCGGCATCGGGGCCCAGCTTCTCGGTGTCGACCGCGTACACCGTGAAGACGTACCGGTGCGTCTCCCCGGCGGGCGGTGCCGCGCCGCCGAAGTCCTTCGTCCCGTAGTCGTTGCGCACCTGCACCGCGCCGGCCGGCAGACCCTCGAACTTCCCGCTGCCCGCGCCCGCCGGCAGCTCGGTAACGGACGCCGGAATGTCGAACACCGACCAGTGCCAGAACCCGCTGCCCGTGGGCGCGTCGGGATCGAAGCACGTCACAGCGAAGCTCTTCGTCCCCGCCGGGAACCCCTCCCACCGCAGCTGCGGCGAGGTGTTCCCACCGTCGTAGACCTGGGCGTCCTTGAGCACGGCACCCGGCTCGACGTCATCGCTCACCACCGTGAACGACGGCACCTCGGGGTGGAAGTCATGGGGAAGCGGCGGCCTCTTGAGCTCGCTCACGTCGGCACCTCCTGAATCTCCTGAATCGGCGGCAACTGGTGGAACCCGAGCCTAGGGGGTTCGCCCCTAGAACCAGTTGCGCCGCCCGCCGACCTCCGCCAGCCACTGATTGAGGTACGCCGGCCAGTCCGTGCCCTGGAAGTCATGCAGGCCGACCTCGAAGGAGCGGTAGCAGTCGCTGCCCTCGCTGAACAGGCCCGGCTTCTTGTCCATCTCCAGGATCACGTCCATCGCGCGGTCGTCCGCGACGAAGGTCAGCTCGACCTGGTTGAGACCCCGGTACTGCGCCGGCGCGTGGAACTCGATCTCCTGGTAGAACGGCAGCCGCTGCCGCGTCCCGCGGATGTGACCCTTCTCCATGTCCGCGCTCTTGAAGCGGAAACCGAGCTGGATGAACGCGTCGAGGATCGCCTGCTGGGCGGGGAGCGGATGCACCTGGATCGGGTCCAGGTCGCCGGCGTCGAGCGCGCGGGCGATCTCCAGCTCCGTCGTCACACCGATGTGCATCCCGCGCAGCTGCTGCCCGTCGATCGCCGTGACCGGCGTCTCCCACGGAATCTCAAGCCCGAACGGCACCACGTGCACCGCGCCGGCCTTCACCTCGAAGGCCCCGCCGAGCCGCGCCTTGGTGAACTCGATGTCCTGCTTGTGCTCGTGCTCACCGCCCTCGACCTCCACCCGGGCCTGCAGCCCGACCGAGAGCCCCTCGACGCGCTGGTCGACCGAGCCGCCCTCGATCCGCACCTCGCCCTGCACGACCCCGCCCGGCACCACATTGGTCTCGGTGAGCTCGGTCTCCACCGACGCCCCGCCGGCCCCCAAGCTCGCCAGCAGCCGCTTGAACCCCATGCCAGTCCTTCCCCATGAATCAGCTCGATCTCGACCCCTACGAACGCGTGACGACGACCTCCGGTTCCCTCCGGACGTCAAGTACGCTCGTACGGCATGATCGCGGCCACCGAACGTACGCCACTGCCCCGGGATTTCTTCGACCGCCCTGTCCTGGAGGTCGCCCCCGATCTCCTGGGCCGCACGCTGGTACGCCTCACTCCGCACGGCCCGCTCGAAGTCCGCCTCACGGAGGTCGAGGCGTACGACGGACCCAACGACCCGGGCTCGCACGCCTTCCGCGGCCGCACCGCCCGCAACGACGTGATGTTCGGCCCGCCCGGCCATGCGTACGTCTACTTCACGTACGGGATGTGGCACTGCCTGAACATGGTGTGCGGTCCTGAGGGCGAGGCCAGCGGTGTGCTGCTCAGGGCGGGGGAGATCCGAGTGGGCTCCGAACTGGCCCGCCTGCGTCGGCTCTCGGCCCGCCACGACCGAGAACTGGCCAAGGGCCCGGCCCGGCTGGCCACTGCCCTCGACGTCGGCCGCTCCTTGAACGGAGTGGACGTCTGCGCCGGCACCGACTCCCCTCTCTCCATCCTTACGGGCACCCCTCCCACGCCCGACCTGGTACGCAGCGGTCCGCGCACCGGGGTGGGCGGAGACGGAGCACCGCATCCATGGCGTTTCTGGATCTCGGACGACCCCACGGTGAGCCCGTACCGGGCCCATCAGCCGCGCAAGCGCCGAACTTGACTCGGCCTCAAGGGGCGCCTAACGTAGCCCGAGCCGCTTGACACGGGCCCTGCTGTTCAGCATCCCCGAGCGACCATCCACTACCTTCGATCGAACCCCAACGGGTGTCGAATTTTGGCGTGCCGAAATTCGAACGCGAATGACTCGATTATGAAGAGCAGGGGAAACCCGCTAAAGTAGTGGACACGCCGAGAGGGAAAACGCGAAAGCGAAGAACTAAAGGCGAACCCCAATTCGACGGGGAATCGGACACGAAAGAGTCTGATAGAGTCGGAAACACGAAATACCGAAGGGAAGCGCCCGGAGGAAAGCCCGAGAGGGTGAGTACAA
>NZ_JBEZKW010000026.1:0-97166 GCF_040651795.1 Streptomyces sp. NPDC048361 | reverse complement strand
CCCCGACGCTCTCCCGATCTGGAGGGGCGCGGCGGGGCGGGGGGTCCCGCCGCCGAACGCGTCGGTGGGGACGCGTTCGGCGGGGACGGTCAGAGCTTCGTCCAGGCCTCCGTGAGGACCTCGCGCAGGATGCCCTCGATCTCGTCGAAGGTCGACTGGTCGGAGATGAGCGGCGGCGCGAGCTGGACGACCGGGTCGCCGCGGTCGTCGGCCCGGCAGTACAGGCCGTTGTCGTACAGCGCCTTGGAGAGGAACCCGTACAGGACGCGCTCGGTCTCCTCGTCGTTGAACGACTCCTTGGTGACCTTGTCCTTCACCAGCTCGATGCCGTAGAAGAAGCCGTTGCCGCGGACGTCACCGACGATCGGCAGGTCGTGCAGCTTCTTGAGGGTGTCGAAGAAGGCGCCCTCGTTGTCGAGCACGTGCTGGTTGAGGCCTTCCTTCTCGAAGATGTCGAGGTTGGCGAGGCCCACCGCGGCGGAGACCGGGTGGCCGCCGAAGGTGTAGCCGTGCAGGAAGGTGTTGTCGCCCTTGTAGAACGGCTCGGCGAGCTTGTCGGAGATGATGCAGGCGCCGATCGGGGAGTAGCCCGACGTCATGCCCTTGGCGCAGGTGATCATGTCCGGTACGTAGTCGAACTTGTCACAGGCGAACATCGTGCCGAGGCGGCCGAAGGCGCAGATGACCTCGTCGGAGACGAGCAGCACGTCGTACTTGTCGCAGATCTCGCGCACCCGCTGGAAGTACCCGGGCGGCGGCGGGAAGCAGCCGCCCGCGTTCTGCACCGGCTCCAGGAAGACGGCGGCGACGGTCTCGGGGCCCTCGAAGAGGATCTCCTGCTCGATCTGGTCGGCGGCCCAGCGGCCGAAGGCCACCGGGTCGTCGGCGTGGATCGAGGCGCGGTAGATGTTGGTGTTGGGCACCTTGTGCGCGCCGGGGACCAGCGGCTCGAAGGGTGCCTTCAGAGCGGGCAGACCGGTGATGGACAGGGCGCCCTGCGGGGTGCCGTGGTAGGCGACCGCACGCGAGATGACCTTGTACTTGGTGTGGTTGCCGGTGAGCTTGTGGTACTGCTTCGCCAGCTTCCACGCGGTCTCGACGGCCTCGCCGCCACCCGTGGTGAAGAAGACCTTGTTGAGGTCGCCCGGCGCGTAGTTGGCGAGGCGCTCGGCGAGCTCGACGGCCTTGGGGTGGGCGTAGGACCACACCGGGAAGAAGGCCAGCTCCTTCGCCTGCTTGTAGGCGGTCTCGGCGAGCTCGTGACGGCCGTGGCCGGCGTTGACGACGAACAGGCCCGACAGGCCGTCCAGGTACTTCTTGCCCTTGTCGTCGAAGATGTAGGTGCCTTCGCCACGGACGATGGTGGGAACGGGCGCGTTCTCGTACGACGACATGCGGGTGAAGTGCATCCACAGGTGGTCGTAGGCGGTCTGGCTGAGGTCCTTGCTCACGGCTATCGGGTTCCCCACATATAGGTCTGCTTCTTCAGCTTGAGATAGACGAAGCTCTCGGTGGACCGCACGCCGGGGAGGGCGCGGATCCTCTTGTTGATCACTTCGAGAAGGTGGTCGTCGTCCTCGCAGACGACCTCCACCATCAGGTCGAAGGAGCCCGCGGTCATCACCACGTACTCGCACTCGGCCATGGCCGTCAGGGCCTCCGCCACCGGGTCGAGGTCTCCCTCGACGCGGATGCCGACCATCGCCTGACGCCGGAACCCCACGGTGAGGGGGTCGGTGACGGCGACGATCTGCATCACACCCTGGTCGAGCAGCTTCTGGACGCGCTGGCGCACGGCCGCTTCCGACAGGCCCACGGCCTTGCCGATCGCGGCGTACGGGCGGCGCCCGTCTTCCTGGAGCTGCTCGATGATCGCCAGGGAGACGGCATCGATCGACGTCCCGTTGGAGCGACGCGCGGCGTCTCCCTGCGGGGCGGGGGTCGGGAGCCGGGAGGAAGATCCGTTCCCGATCCTGGGGTCTGTGCTTCGGCTGGCCACGGAGCCACTGTGCACCCGACCCGGTCCGTCCCGCAACCCCAAAGCGATGAAATTCGTTGTTCTGTGACCTCCAGGGAACTGAATCCGAAGTTCAGGGGCGTCGGGTCTGTCGAAAGCGTCGCTTCACCGACTAGGGTGGGTTGTCTCATCCATCGGACATCGGACCGGGAGGCCAGCGAAGTGACCACCGAACTGCGTCGTTTGCGCAACTACATCGACGGGGAGTTCCGCGATGCCGCCGACGGGCGGACCATCGAGGTGGTCAACCCCGCCACCGGCCAGGCCTACGCGACATCCCCGCTCTCCGGCCAGGAGGACGTCGACGCCGCCATGGCGGCCGCCGCCGCGGCGTTCCCCGCCTGGCGCGACAGCACGCCGGCCGAGCGCCAGCGCGTCCTGCTGAAGATCGCGGACGCCTTCGAGGAGCGCGCCGAGGAGCTGATCGCCGCCGAGTCGGAGAACACCGGCAAGCCGCTCGGACTCACCCGCACCGAAGAAGTCCCGCCGATGGTGGACCAGATCCGCTTCTTCGCGGGCGCGGCCCGGCTGCTCGAAGGCCGCAGCGCCGGCGAGTACATGGAGGGTCTGACCTCGATCGTGCGCCGCGAACCGGTCGGCGTCTGCGCGCAGGTCGCGCCGTGGAACTACCCGATGATGATGGCCGTGTGGAAGTTCGCCCCGGCGCTCGCCGCGGGCAACACCGTCGTCCTCAAGCCGTCGGACACCACCCCCGCGTCGACCGTCCTGATCGCCGAGATCATCGGCGCGATCGTCCCCAAGGGCGTCTTCAACGTCGTCTGCGGCGACCGTGACACCGGCCGCGCGATGGTCGAGCACCGGACGCCGGCGATGGCCTCCATCACCGGTTCCGTACGCGCCGGCATGCAGGTCGCCGAGTCCGCGTCCAAGGACGTCAAGCGCGTCCACCTGGAGCTGGGCGGCAAGGCGCCGGTCGTCGTCTTCGAGGACGCCGACCTCGCCAAGGCCGTCGAGGACATCGCGGTCGCGGGCTACTTCAACGCCGGCCAGGACTGCACCGCCGCCACCCGCGTGCTGGTGCACGAGTCGATCCACGACGAGTTCGTGACCGCGCTCGCCAAGGCCGCCGCCGACACCAAGACCGGGCAGCCCGACGACGAGGACGTGCTGTACGGCCCGCTCAACAACGCCAACCAGCTCAAGCAGGTCAGCGGCTTCATCGAGCGCCTGCCCGCGCACGCCAAGGTCGAGGCCGGCGGCCACCGCGTCGGCGACCAGGGCTACTTCTACGCCCCGACCGTCGTCTCCGGCCTCAAGCAGGACGACGAGATCATCCAGAACGAGGTGTTCGGGCCGGTCATCACCGTCCAGTCCTTCACCGACGAGGCGCAGGCCCTGGAGTACGCCAACGGCGTGGAGTTCGCCCTGGCCTCCTCGGTGTGGACCAAGGACCACGCCCGCGCCATGCGCATGTCCAAGAACCTCGACTTCGGCTGCGTGTGGATCAACACCCACATCCCGCTCGTCGCCGAGATGCCGCACGGCGGGTTCAAGAAGTCCGGCTACGGCAAGGACCTCTCGGCGTACGGCTTCGAGGACTACACGCGCATCAAGCACGTGATGACGTCGATCGAGGGCTGAGCCGGGCGGACCGGCTTGGGCCGCGGCTGAGCCACGCCAACCGGCTGGGGCGGGCCCGAACGGCTTGAAGGGGCGGGGGAGTTGATCCCCCGCCCCTTTTGCCTGCCTTACGCCCCCGGGCCGCCCCCGATGTGCCCGACAGGGTGTCTGGCCTGGGGCGCAGGGCTGTACGCAGCGTCCATTGAACCCGCTGGGCGGGCCGGGCATCCTGCGGGAATGCCACCGACCGCGCACCGCGCAAGCAGCAACCCCTCCCGCCGCAGCCTCCTGCGCGCCCTCGGCGGCGGCGCCGCGCTGGCCGCGCTGGCCGGCTGCGGGGTCCCCGCGGCGTACGTCGCACCGGGCGACCGGGCCGGACGCGACCGCTCGGCGGACGACAAGTCGCTGACCTTCGCCAACTGGCCGCTCTACATCGACGTCGATGACGACAACCCCTCCAAGCGGCCCACCCTGGAGGCGTTCACCAAAAGCACCGGGATCTCCGTCACGTACACGGAGGAGATCAACGACAACGACGAGTTCTTCGGGAAGATCAGCCCGGCCCTGATGAACCACCAGGAGACCGGCCGCGACCTCATGGTCATCAGCGACTGGATGGCGGCCCGTTTCGTGCGGCTGGGCTGGGTGCAGGAGATGGACCGCGCCAAGCAGCCCAACGTCGCGAAGTACCTCGACCCCCAGCTGCGCACCCCGGCCTTCGACAACGGGCGCCTGCACAGCGTCCCGTGGCAGTCGGGGATCACCGGCATCGCCTACAACAAGAAGAAGCTGGGCCGTGAGCTCAAGCACGTGAGCGACTTGTGGGACCCGCGCCTGGCCGGCAAGGTCACGCTCTTCTCCGGCCTCGACGAGTCCTTCGCCCTCCTCATGCAGGGCAATGGCGTCGACATCACCAAGTGGACGGCCGCCGACTTCCACCGCATGTGCGACCAGGTGGAGAAGCAGGTCGCGAGCGGGCAGATCCGGCGCTTCACCGGCAACGACTACACCAGCGACCTCAACAAGGGCGACGTCCTTGCCTGCCAGGCCTACAGCGGCGACGTGTTCCAGCTCCAGGCGGACAACCCCGACATCGAGTTCGTGGTGCCCGAGGAGGGCGCGGAGCTGTGGGCGGAGTCGATGATGATCCCCAACCTGGCCCGCCACAAGGCGAACGCGGAGGCCCTGGTCGACTACTACTACGACCCCGAGGTCGCCGCCGAACTGGCCGCATCGGTCAACTACGTCTGCCCGGTCCCCGCCGCCCGCGAGGTCCTGGCCTCCTCCAAGGACAAGGACGAGGCCGAACTCGCCGAAAACCCCCTGATCTTCCCGGACAAAGCGATGCGCTCCCGCCTCGCGATCGCACGGGACATCACGTCCGAGGAGCGGGTGGAATTCGCCAAGCGGTGGAACGAGATCGTGGGGCTGTAGGGCCTGGTTGCAGGGGCGGGCCGTGGGGGCGAGGCTCGGGGCCGTACCTACGGCTGGTATGCGGCACTCGGGCGCAGGATCATGAGCGAGTCCTCCCAGGCCGCCACCATGGCAAAGGGGAACCGGTCGAGTTCGAGGCAGAGGGCGACGTCATCGGGGTGGGCCCCCTGACGTACCCCGGCGGCCAGTTCCGCCGCCGCGCGCGACGAGGCGGCGCGGCCGAGGAAGTCGCCGGGGTCCGTGCCGGCCGCCTCTGCCCTGCGGGCGATGTACTGGGCGCAGGCCAAGTCCTCGTCGGCCCGGCCGTCCTCGCCGGTGACCACGTACGTGACGCTGTCGCAGGCGCGGGCCCGCAGGAACCGGGCCGTCGCCTCCGCCACCACGAAGCCGGCGCACAGCACCAGCGAGGCCTCCTTGACGGCGAGGGCACCGACCGTGCCCGCCGTGGTCTTCTGCACCACGGTCCGTCCGGCGAGATCGACGGAGCGCAGGAGGCCCGGGGAGTTGACGGCGTCGAAGCCGGGCGTGGGCGCCCCGTCCTTGAGCGCCACCCAGTCGGGGTGACGGGCCTTGAGCCTGCGCGCGCCGTCCAGCGATTCGGCGAGCACGATCTTCTCCGCCCCCTGGCCGAACGCATGGGCAGCCACCGTGAAGGCACGCATGACGTCGACCACGACCGCCACGGACGGGGCTTCGGACAGCTCGGGTATGCCGAGGAAACGAGAATCCATGCGGATCATGATCGTGCACACCTCGCCCAAGCCCCGGGTATGTCGTCGACCGTGCCGAGGGAGGCGGTCGAAGCCTCGTTTTGAACATGTTCAACCTAGGCGTACGCTGCGATCATGAGCGAGCGAAGCGCCCTGCTGAGGCGTATACGCGTGTGGGTGGTCGTGTTCGTCGTCTGTCTGGTGTTGAGCGGGCTGACGGCGTTTCCGCTGGTGCACGAAGTGCGCTGGACCCAGTCCCTGTTGCGCGACACCCCGCTGGGGGAGTGGCTGCCGGGGCCGGCCGTCTGGATCGACAAGGTGCGGGCCGGGCTCGACTCCGCCGACCACGACTATCCGTTCCTGCTGTACGGAACGGACTGGCTGGCCTTCGCCCATCTCGTCATCGCCGTCGCCTTCTACGGCGTCGTGCGGGACCCCGTACGCAACGTCTGGGTCGTCGAGTTCGGGATGATCGCCTGCGCGGGCGTCATGCCGCTCGCGCTGATCTGCGGACCCGTGCGCGGGATCCCCTTCTGGTGGTCGGTGATCGACATGTCCTTCGGGGTGTTCGGGGTGATCCCGCTGTATGTGGTGCGGCGCAAGATCAAGGCGCTGGAGGGGATGGCGGGAGTCTCGGCGGCGGGCGTCGTGCCCGTAGGAGGCGGCCCGGCGCCGTCAGTTACGTCAGGTGCCTGACAGGACTACGTCAGCTGCCTGACAGGACACCGCGCAGTGCCTCCAGGCGGTTGGTGGTGATCGCGTCCACGCCGTACTCGACCAAGCGGCGCTGGGTGCGGCGGGTGTCGGCGGTCCAGGCCGCGATCAGCATGCCGTCCCGGTGGACGCGGTCCACGAGGTTCCGATCGACCAGGCCGAAGCGGCAGTTGAGCCAGCGCGGCTTCACCGCGTCGATCAGGGCGGGGCGCGGCGGGGCGGGCTTCGTCCAGGTCAGGGCGATCTCGGCGGACGGGTCGGCGGCGCGGACCCGCACCAGGGTGACCGGGCCCGCGCAGTAGTACACCCGCTCGCCCGCCCCGCACTCGCGCACCGTGCCCACCACCTTGCGCACCGACTCCTCCGTCGCGCCCGGCAGATCGATCAGCACCCGGTGCGCGCCGACCGCCATCAACGCCTGGCGCAGCGTAGGCACCCCGCCGCCGGTCACCGCGCGCACCTCCTCGTACGGCAGCGCGGCCACCGGGCGGTCGACGCCCCAGAGCCGCTTCAGCGTGTCGTCGTGCAGCAGCACGGGCACGCCGTCCCGTGTCGTACGGACATCGATCTCGACCGCGTCGGCGCCCCGCTCCAGGGCCGAGGCGATGGAGGGCAGCGTGTTCTCGCGGACGCGGTACGGGTCGCCGCGGTGGGCCACGGCCGTCACGGTGCGTTCCATGGTGCGCATGGGGTTCATTGTGCTGACCGGCGGCCGGGGCGGCCAGCCGGAACGCGGCCCGGGCGGTTCAGCCGGCGAGCCACTTCGTGGTGTAGTCGTCGATCTCCGCGGCGAGCTTCGTCTTGCCCGCCGGGTCGAGGAACGACGCCTCGACGGCGTTCTTGGCGAGGCCCGCCAGGCCCCGCTCGTCCAAGTCCAGGAGGCGGGCGGCGACCGCGTACTCGTTGTTGAGGTCACTGCCGAACATCGGCGGGTCGTCGCTGTTCACAGTGACCAGGAGGCCGGCCGCCACCATCTCCTTGACCGGGTGCTCATCCAGGTTCGCCACCACCCGCGTCGCCAGGTTGGAGGTCGGGCAGACCTCCAGGGCGATCCGGTGCTCGGCCAGATGCTTGAGGAGCGCCGGGTCCTGGGTGGCGCTCGTGCCGTGGCCGATGCGCTCGGCGCGCAACTCGATCAGCGCGTCCCAGATCGACTGCGGGCCGGTGGACTCGCCCGAGTGCGGTACGGAGTGGAGACCGGCGGCGATGGCCCGGTCGAAGTAGGGCTTGAACTGCGGGCGCGGCACCCCGATTTCGGGGCCGCCAAGGCCGAAGGAGACCAGGCCCTCGGGGCGCACCCCGTCCTGCGTGGCGAGCCGGGCCGTCTCGGCGGCGGCCTCGAGTCCCGCCTCGCCGGGAATGTCGAAACACCAGCGCAGGACCGTACCGAACTCGGCCTCCGCGGCCCGGCGGGCGTCCTCGATCGCGTCCATGAACGCGCGCTCGTCGATGCCCCTGCGGGTCGAGGAGAACGGCGTGATGGTCAGCTCGGCGTACCGGATGTTCTGCCGGGCCATGTCACGGGCCACTTCGTACGTGAGAAGGCGCACATCCTCCGGGGTGCGGATCAGGTCGACGACCGAGAGATAGACCTCGATGAAGTGTGCGAAGTCCGTGAAGGTGAAGTAGTCGGCGAGTGCCTCGGGGTCGGTGGGAACCTTCGAGTCGGCGTGCCGGGCGGCGAGTTCGGCCACGATGCGCGGTGAGGCGGAGCCGACGTGGTGCACGTGGAGCTCGGCCTTGGGCAGCCCCGCGATGAAGGGATGCAGATCGGTCATGAGGGTCCTCCAGGGTCTGCCGCGAGGGTGCTCGCGTGGTCGGCGTCGTAGGGCCTTCGCCGGTCGGGGATCATGGTAGGCCGGGCGGATCGGCCCATGACCCGGGCCGTAGCATGACGGAACCACGATGGGGGAGGCCCATGTCAGAGAACACCCAGCAGCCGCCGGGAGGCCAGGGGCCACGGGACCCCTGGGCGCCGCCGGAACGCAAGGTCCCGCTGGACAAGCCGCCGGTGGACACGCCGCCGGTGCACAACCAGCCGACCGTCGTCTCGATGCCCACGCCGCCCGCCGACGCCCCTGGGTCTGCCCCGGGCTCCGCGCCCTTCCCGGGCGCGCCCGGGCAGCAGAACCCCGGCTTCGGCGCCCCGACGCCGCCTCCCGCCCCGCAGGCGGCGCCCGGCAGTTACGGCTACCCCGCCTACGGTCAGCAGCCGGGCCAGGACGCCGGTTACCAGGGGTACCCCGGTCAGCCCGGCCAGGACGGCGGCTACCCCGGCTATCCCGGCCAGGACGGTGGCTACCCCGGCTATCCCAGTCAGCAGTCCGCCTACGGCTACGCCGGCTGGACCGGAGCGGCCGCTCCGCAGAACGGACTCGGCACAGCCGCGATGGTGCTCGGCATCATCGCCTGCGCGACGATGCTCTGCACCTGGGGCATATCCGGCATCGTGCTCGGCGTGCTGGCCCTGATCTTCGGCATTCTCGGCAAGGGCAAGGTCGCCCGCGGTGAGGCCAACAACCGGGGGCAGGCCCAGGCGGGCTTCGTCATGGGCATCGTCGGCACCGTGCTCGGGCTCGTCATCCTGGTCCTGCTGATCGTGTTCGTGGCCAATGCGCCGTCCTCGTCCCACAGCGAGTACGACTACTGGGACAGTGCGTTGACGCTGGGCGCTTCTTCGGGGCGGTGACGTTTGCGGGTGCCGGGTGCCGGGTGCCGGGTGCCGGTGCCGGGTCGTTGAGGCTTGGTGCCTGAGCGGCGGCTGAGTGTCATCCCGCGCCCCTGCCGTGGCGGAGGGAGCCCGTATTGGCTCTCGCCGCCGCGGTTCCGTTTTTGCGGCGCCGACGGTCGGCCGCGGACCGTGCGTGGCTGCTCGCGCAGTTCCCCGCGCCCCTAAAAAGGGACTCGGCGCCGGGCCGCATCGGCAACCTCGGCCCGTCCGGCGTTTGAGGACGAGCGCCTTTCAGGCGCGAACGGGGTCTGGGGCAGAGCCCCAGGGGCCCGGCCTTCGAGTGCGGGCCGGTTGGGGCTCGTCGCGCAGTTCCCCGCGCCCCTGACTACTCGGCCAACTACCCGGCGCCGGGCCGCATGGGCATAGTCAGCCCGGCCGGCGTCCAGGGGTGGGGGGATTTCAGGCCGCGCGCAGGCGCGCCCTCGTTTCGGTCAGGGCGAAGCCCAGCAGGTTCAGGCCACGCCACCGCGCGGGATCCTCCGCCTCCGGCGCGTCCGCAGCCAGGCCGATGCCCCAGATGCGGTCCAGGGGGCTCGCCTCCACCAGCACCCGGTCACCGGTCGCGAGCAGGTACGCCCGCAACGCCTCGTCCTGGCCGAACTTGTGCAGACAGCCGGCCAGCACTATCGCGTAGCGCTCGCGCTGCCACACCTCGTCGTCGAAGCCCCGCACCAGGCGCCCGGCCTTCTTCGCCAGCGCCGGACCGGCCGTCGTGAGCGCGGCGCGCTCGCCCTCCGCGTCGCCGAACAGCCGCGCCTTCGACGCCATCATCCAGTGCTCCGCCGTCGCGTACGCGACATCGTCGACCACGAAGCGCGACGGCCACCACTGGCTGAAACAGTTCGGACCCAGCGCCCCGTCGCGCCGCGGCGCATGGCCCCAGAAGTGCAGAAACTTGATCCGCTCACCATTCTTGACCTGCGCGATCAGCGCGTCGAGCGGTGCGCGGTCCGCTGTCACTTCCCCTGTGATCGCCCCCGTGGTCTCCCTCATGCACGCGAGTCTGGCACGCGCCACTGACAACCCGTCGGGCCAATACCTCCGCGACGCGACACTTGGTCGACAGATTCCGTCGCGTAACCAAAAGGCAACAACGGAATCACTTGTTGGCCAGATGTCACTCTGCCAGGATCGTCACTCAAATCGAGCTGAAGCTACGAAGAACGTGGGCGACATGGACACCGACAACGGCAACGGCAATCGCTTCCCCGCGCAGGACCGCTTCGCGGCCGGCGCCCAGTACATCGGCGGGCGGCTGTGCCCCGGCACCTCCGGACGGCGCCAGGCGGTCGTCGACCCGGCGACGGGGGAGACGGTGTACACGTACGAGCTGGCGGGGCCCGCCGACGTCGACGCCGCCGTGGCCGCCGCGAAGGAGGCCTTCCCCGGCTGGGCCGGCGCCACCCCCGGTGAGCGCTCCGCCGCCCTGCACCGGTTCGCCGAGGTGCTCGCCGAGCGCGCAGAGGAGTTCGCGCAGGCCGAGTCCCTCCAGTGCGGCAAGCCCCTCAAGCTGACCCGCGAGTTCGACGTCCCCGGCACGGTCGACAACGCCGCGTTCTTCGCGGGCGCGGCCCGCCACTTCCAGGGCACATCGGCCGGCGAGTACTCCGGCGACCACACCTCCTACGTACGCCGCGAACCCATCGGTGTCGTCGGCTCCATCGCCCCCTGGAACTATCCGCTCCAGATGGCCGCCTGGAAGATCCTCCCGGCGATCGCCGCGGGCAACACCATCGTCCTCAAGCCCGCCGAGATCACCCCGCTGACCTCGCTCCTCTTCGCCGAGGCCGCCAAGGAGGCCGGGATCCCGGACGGAGTGATCAACATCGTCAGCGGCGCCGGCCAGGAGGCGGGCGAACACCTCGTCGGCCACCCGGACGTCGTGATGACCTCCTTCACCGGCTCCACCGGCGTCGGCAAGCGTGTCGCGGAGATCGCCACCCGCACCGTCAAGCGCGTCCACCTCGAACTCGGCGGCAAAGCCCCCTTCGTGGTGTTCGACGACGCCGACCTGGAGGCCGCCGTGCACGGCGCCGTCGCCGGTTCGCTCATCAACTCCGGCCAGGACTGCACCGCCGCGACCCGCGCCTACGTACAGCGCCCCCTCTACGACGCCTTCGTCGAGCAGGTCGCGGCCCTCATGCGAAGCGTCCGCCTCGGCGACCCGTTCGGCGCGGACACCGACCTCGGCCCGCTCATCTCGCATGTGCACCGCGACCGCGTCGCCGCCTTCGTCGAGCGCGCCCGCGGCTACGCACGGATCGTGACCGGCGGCGAGACCCCCAAGGGTGACGGCGCCTACTACCCGCCCACCCTCATCGCCGACGCCCCGCAGGACAGCGAGGCCGTCCAGGCCGAGATCTTCGGCCCGGTCCTCGTCGTGCTGCCCTTCGTCACCGACGACGAGGGCATCGCCCTCGCCAACGACACCCCCTACGGACTCGCCGCCTCCGCCTGGAGCCGCGACGTCTACCGCACCGGCCGGGCCACCCGCGAGATCAAGGCGGGCTGCGTCTGGATCAACGACCACATTCCGATCATCAGCGAGATGCCGCACGGCGGCTACAAGGCGAGCGGCAGCGGAAAGGACATGTCGGCGTATTCCTTCGAGGAGTACACGCAGGTCAAGCACGTGATGTACGACAACACAGCGGTTGCCAGGAAGGACTGGCACCGCACGATCTTCGGGGACCGATAGCCGAGGGGCCCGCGAGGCCACCGAACCCACCCGAAAGGGCACACCGCGCATGGAGCAGTACGAGTCCGACCTCCCCCACGCTCCCGACCCGCTTCGCGCAGGGAGGGCCCCCTTCTCCACCGCCCAGCTGGCCGCCGTCCGGCGCAGCCTGACCAACGGCCGGGGCGCCCTCACCCGCCGTTCCCTGCTGCGCGCATCGGGCGTCGGCGCGCTCACCATCGGCGGCCTCGCCGCCCTGAGCGCCTGCGGCATCCCCGCCGCCACGAAGGAGAACGGCTCCGGACCGTCCAACGCCGACCACTCCGCCCAGGAGAAGGAGGTCAACTTCTCCAACTGGACGCAGTACATGGACATCAGCGACGACAAGAAGCACCATCCGACGCTGGACGAGTTCACCCGCCGCACCGGAATCCAGGTCAAGTACACCGAGGACATCAACGACAACGTCGAGTTCTTCGGCAAGATCAAGCCGCAGCTCGCCGGCGGTCAGGACACCGGCCGCGACCTCATGGTCCTCACCGACTGGCTCGCCGCCCGGCTCATCCGGCTCGGCTGGGCGCAGGAGCTCGACCCCGCGCACCTGCCGCACGCCTACGCCAACCTCGCGCCGCAGTTCCGCTCACCCGACTGGGACCCGGGCCGCGCCTACTCCTACCCCTGGACCGGCATCCCCACCGTCATCGCCTACAACGCCAAGGCGACCGGCGGCAAGAAGGTCGACTCGATCACCCAGCTCCTGGACGACCCCAGCCTCAAGGGCCGCGTCGGCTTCCTCTCCGAGATGCGCGACTCCATCGGCATGACCCTGCTCGACCTCGGCAAGGACCCCGCGAACTTCACCGACGCCGACTTCGACGCCGCGATCAACCGGCTCCAGAAGGGCGTCGACACCAAGCAGATCCGCCGCTTCACCGGCAACGACTACACCGGCGACCTGGTCAAGGGCGACCTCGCGGCCTGTGTGGCCTGGGGCGGCGACGTGACCCAGCTGCGCGCCGACAACCCGGACATCAAGTACGCCATTCCCGCCGCCGGTTACATGACCTCCAGCGACAACCTGCTCATCCCGGCGAAGGCCCGCCACCAGAGCAACGCCGAGAAACTCATCGACTACTACTACGAGCTTCCCGTGGCCGCCAAGCTCGCCGCGTTCATCAACTACCAGTGCCCGGTCGACGGGGTCCGCGACGACCTCGCCAAGATCGACCCCTCGCTCGCGCAGAACGAACTGATCCTGCCGGACAAGGCGATGAGCGCGAAGTCCCACTCCTTCCGCTCGCTCAGCGAGGCCGAGGAGACGGCGTACGAGCAGAAGTTCTCGCGGCTCATCGGAGCGTAACGCTCCGCGGGTGTGCGCCGCCTTCGGGTGCGGGTCCGCTGTGGCTGGTCGCTCCCCCCCCCAAGTTCTCGGCTCCACTCGAACAGGGGGACCCCCATCGCGGCGGAGCCGCACGATGTCACCGCCCCGCGCCCCTGAAAGCTCTCGGCTCAGCTCCCTGTGAACTACACCCCCTTTCCTCTCGACCCCCTGGGATCCCACCCATGACTGACAGCACCGCCGGCGGCGACGTTCGCCTCACCGGGATCAGTAAGACGTACGGTTCCTTCACCGCCGTGCACCCGCTCGAACTGACCGTTCCGCAGGGCTCGTTCTTCGCGCTGCTCGGCGCGTCCGGCTGCGGCAAGACCACCACCCTGCGCATGATCGCCGGCCTGGAGGAACCCACCACCGGCACGGTCTTCCTCGGCGACAAGGACGTCACCGACCTGCCGCCGTACAAGCGGCCGGTGAACACCGTCTTCCAGTCGTACGCCCTCTTCCCGCACCTGGACGTCACCGAGAACATCGCCTTCGGGCTGCGCCGCCGGGGCATCAAGTCGGTGAAGAAGCAGGTCGACGACATGCTGGAGCTCGTCCAGCTCGGCGACTTCGCCCGGCGCAAGCCGCACCAGCTCTCCGGCGGCCAGCAGCAGCGCGTCGCGGTCGCCCGCGCGCTCATCAACCACCCCCAGGTGCTCCTCCTCGATGAGCCGCTCGGCGCCCTCGACCTCAAGCTGCGCCGTCAGATGCAGCTGGAACTCAAGCGCATCCAGACCGAGGTCGGCATCACCTTCGTCCACGTCACCCACGACCAGGAGGAGGCCATGACGATGGCCGACACCGTCGCGGTGATGAACGGCGGCCGCGTCGAACAGCTCGGCGCGCCCGCGGAGCTGTACGAGAACCCCAACACCACCTTCGTCGCGAACTTCCTCGGCACCTCCAACCTCATCGAGGCGGAGATCGTCGAGTCGAGCGGCGAGGACCTCGTGGTCAGCGTAGGCGGCGCCAAGCTGCGGCTGCCCGGCGGACGATGTTCGGCTCCCGCAAGCAACGGCGGCAAGCTCCTCGTCGGCGTACGCCCCGAGAAGATCTCGCTCGCCCACCGCGACGACGAGGGCGCGATCGCCGAGGGCCGCAACCGCGTCACCGGCCGCATCGCCGACTCCTCCTTCATCGGTGTCTCCACCCAGTACCTCGTCGACTCCCCGGCCGGCAAAGGCCTCGCCGTGTACGAGCAGAACATCGAGCGCGATTCGCGGCTGGTCCCGGGCGCCGAGGTGGTCCTGCACTGGAACCCGGCGCACACCTTCGGTCTCGACGCGGCCCAGGCGATCGACGCGGGCGTGGAGAAGGTCGAGGACGCCGCGTGAGCGCCCTGGCCGAGGCGCCCCCGGCGCCGAGCGACGAGCTCCCCGTGCGCAGGGCATCCGCGCGCAAGCGGCTCGTGCCCTACTGGCTGCTGCTGCCCGGCATCCTCTGGCTGATCGTGTTCTTCGCGCTGCCGATGGTGTACCAGGCGTCAACCTCCGTACAGACGGGCTCACTTGAGAAGGGCTTCCAGGTCACCTGGCACTTCCAGACGTACTGGGACGCCTTCAAGGAGTACTACCCGCAGTTCATCCGCTCCCTGCTCTACGCGGGAACCGCGACCCTGCTGTGCCTGCTGCTCGGCTACCCGCTGGCCTACCTGATCGCCTTCAAGGCGGGCCGCTGGCGCAATCTGGTCCTCGTCCTGGTCATCGCGCCGTTCTTCACCAGCTTCCTGATCCGCACCCTGGCGTGGAAGACGATCCTGGCCGACGGCGGGCCCGTGGTGCACGCGCTCTCCACGCTGCACGTCCTCGACGTCACCAGCTGGCTGGGGTGGACCGACGGCAGCCGTGTGCTCGCCACCCCGATGGCCGTGGTGTGCGGACTCACCTACAACTTCCTGCCATTCATGATCCTGCCGCTCTACACCTCGCTCGAGCGGATCGACTCCCGCCTGCACGAAGCCGCCGGCGACCTGTACGCCACCCCGGCCACCACCTTCCGCAAGGTGACCTTCCCGCTGTCGATGCCCGGCGTCGTCTCCGGCACCCTGCTCACCTTCATCCCCGCGAGCGGCGACTACGTCAACGCCGAACTGCTGGGCTCCACCGACCAGAAGATGGTCGGCAACGTCATCCAGTCGCAGTTCCTGCGCGTCCTGGACTATCCGACGGCCGCCGCCCTCTCCTTCATCCTGATGGCGATCGTGCTGATCATGGTCACCGTCTACATCCGCCGATCCGGGACGGAGGACCTGGTCTGATGAGTCTCATGCCGGTCATCAAGTGGCTGCGCCGCAACCTCGTGGTCATCGCGGGCCTCGCGACGCTCGCGTATCTGATCCTGCCCAACGTCGTCGTGATGGTGTTCTCGTTCAACAAGCCGAACGGGCGCTTCAACTACTCCTGGACACGGTTCTCCACCGACGCCTGGAAGGACCCCTGCGGGGTCGCCGACATGTGCGGCTCGCTCTCGCTCTCGCTCCAGATCGCCCTCTGGGCGACGATCGGCTCGACCGTGCTCGGCACGATGATCGCGTTCGCCCTGGTCCGCTACCGCTTCCGGGCGCGCGGCGCGATCAACTCGCTGATCTTCCTGCCGATGGCGATGCCCGAGGTCGTCATGGCGGCGTCGCTGCTCACGCTCTTCCTCAACATGGGCGCGCAGCTCGGCTTCTGGACCATCCTCATCGCCCACATCATGTTCTGCCTCAGCTTCGTCGTCACCGCCGTCAAGGCGCGCGTGATGTCCATGGACCCGAGGCTCGAAGAAGCCGCACGCGACCTCTACGCGGGCCCCGTCCAGACCTTCCTGCGGGTCACGCTGCCGATCGCCTCACCCGGCATCGCGGCCGGCGCGCTGCTCGCTTTCGCGCTCTCCTTCGACGACTTCATCATCACCAACTTCAACGCGGGCTCCACCGTGACCTTCCCCATGTTCGTGTGGGGCTCCGCACAGCGCGGCACGCCCGTGCAGATCAACGTCATCGGGACGGCCATGTTCATCATCGCCGTCCTGGTGGTCACCGCCGGACAATTCATTGCGAACCGGCGCAAGAACAGCGCGAAAGCGTAACCGTACGCAGTTCCTGAGGGAGTTGGAAATCATGGCCGTGACCCGAGCCATGAAGAGTGCAGCACGGCAGTCCCTGGCGGGCGCGCAGCCCGTCCCCTTCTGGCTGGAGGACCCCGGCCGCCCCGAGGCGCGGCCCGCCCTCACCGGCGACGAGCGGTGCGACCTGCTCGTCATCGGCGGCGGCTACAGCGGACTGTGGACCGCCCTCATCGCCAAGGAGCGCGAGCCCGGCCGCGACGTCGTCCTCATCGAGGGCAAGGAGATCGGCTGGGCCGCCTCCGGCCGCAACGGCGGCTTCTGCGCGGCCTCCCTCACCCACGGCCTGGGCAACGGCCTGGCCCGCTGGCCCGACGAACTGGCCAGGCTCGAAGAGCTGGGCGCGGCCAACCTCGACGCGATCGGGGCGGCCGTGGCCCGCTACGGCATCGACTGCGACTTCGAGCGCACCGGCGAGATCGACGTCGCCACCGAACCCCACCAGCTCGAAGAGCTGCACGAGATGTACCAGGAGGCGACCAAGCTCGGCTTCGGCGGGCTCGAACTCCTCGACGAGGACCAGCTGCGCGCCGAGGTCGACTCGCCGACCTTCCTCGGCGGGCTCTGGGACCGCGACGGCGTCGCCATGCTCCACCCCGCCAAGCTCGCCTGGGGCCTCAAGCGCGCCTGTCTCGATCTCGGCGTACGGATCTACGAGCACACCCCGGGTCTCACGCTGACCCGGGTCGGCACCGGCATGGGGGTGCGCACCCCGTACGGCAAGATCCGCGCGGAGCATGTGGCGCTCGGCACCAATGTGTTCCCCTCGCTGGTCAAGCGGCTGCGCCCATACACGGTCCCGGTGTACGACTACGCGCTGATGACCGAGCCGCTCACCTCGGACCAGCTCGCCGCCATCGGCTGGCAGCGCCGTCAGGGACTCGGGGACGCGGCCAACCAGTTCCATTACTTCCGTCTCTCCGCCGACAACCGCATCCTGTGGGGCGGTTACGACGCGATCTACCAGTACGGCAAGAAGGTGCGCAGCGAGTACGACGACCGGCCCGAGACCTACGCCAAGCTCGCCCAGCAGTTCTTCACTTGCTTCCCGCAGCTGGAGGGGGTGCGGTTCAGCCACGCCTGGGGCGGCGCGATCGACACCTGTTCGCGCTTCTCGGCGTTCTTCGGCACCGCCCACGGCGGCCGGGTGGCGTACGCCGCCGGATACACCGGGCTCGGCGTCGGCGCGACCCGCTTCGGCGCCGATGTGATGCTCGACCTCCTCGCGGGGGAGCCCACCGAGCGCACCGAGCTCGACATGGTGCGCACCAAGCCGCTGCCGTTCCCGCCGGAGCCGGTGGCCTGGGCGGGCATCGGCATCACCAAGTGGTCGCTGGCCCGGGCCGACGAGAACGGCGGCCGGCGCAATCTGTGGCTGAAGGCGATGGACCGGGTGGGACTCGGTTTCGACAGCTGAGCCCGTTCGGCGAAGGTGCGCCCCCGGTCACGCCGGGGGCGCACCCCTATGCCTCACCGTGTGATCCAGTTCACTACCGATTGGTGGCCGAAGTCGCGTCATAGCCCGTGCCGAAGCCGCTCTCCCTGGTGGACGCAGACCCCTGCGCCCGGTGGACGAGCCTCGGAACGGAGGACGGCAATGACTGCCTCGGGGGCAAAGAGCGCGGTGGAATGGCTGGCGTCGGTGGCGCCGGATCCCGACGCCTGCCGGTGGGAGTGGGAGCGCAACCCGTTGGGGGTCGCGCTTCTGCCGGCGGGCCGGCGCTGGGACGTACTGATCCTGCCCGGCGGGCTCGGGCGCGGCGCGCTCGACGTGCTGACCCGGCTGGTGGACCGGCCGGGCCCGGTCCTGGCCGACCTGGGGGAGGCGCGCCTGGGCTTCTTCGTGCCGCCCGGCACCGCCGCGCGCTGGCTCGGCACAGGGGTGCGGGGCGCCGGGCGCGGCAGCTGGATCGTCGTCCCCTACCCCGGCCGCGCGACCGGCGGGGTGCACTGGGTCGTGGCGCCCGACGGCTCGGGCACGCTGACCGACCCCGCCGTCCTGGAGCTGGCGATGCACGAGGCCGCGGCCCACATCGCACGCGAGGGTGCCCCTGTCGCACGCCGCGACGCTCACATCTCACGCGAGGGCGCCCCTGTTGATCGCGACGCCGCCCCTGTCGCACGCCGTGACGCTCACATCGCACGCGACGGCGACAAGCGGGGCAAGGGGGACTGATCAGGGGCCCCGCCGGGGCGGTTCGCTGCCGGAACCCTTGACAAGGCGATTGGTCTGGACCATGTTGTGCGCACTTCGTGTCTCAATACCCCCTTGCCCGGAGGCAGTTGTGGACCGCACCAGACATCAGACCGCACGGTCATCGCTCCTCGGCACCCTGACGGCGGCGGCCCTCGCCGCGGCCGGGCTCGTCGCCGCCGTGCCGTCCGCGCACGCCGCCGACACCGACCTCATGCGCAACGGGGGCTTCGAATCCGGACTCGACGGCTGGAGCTGCACCTCGGGCAGCGGCGCCGTCGTCTCCTCGCCCGTGCACGGCGGCAGTCACGCGCTGAAGGCCACCCCGGCCGGCAGCGACAACGCGCAGTGCGCCCAGAGCGTGGCGGTCCAGCCCAACTCCACGTACACATTGAGCAGTTGGGTGCAGGGCAGCTATGTCTACCTCGGGGCGTCCGGCACCGGCACCACCGATGTGTCGACCTGGACCCAGTCCGCGTCCTCCTGGCAGCAGCTGACGACCACGTTCAAGACCGGCGCGAGCACCACATCGGTGACCGTCTACACGCACGGCTGGTACGGCACCCCCGCCTACACCGCCGACGACGTGAGCCTGATCGGGCCCGGCGGCGCCCCCGTTCAGATACCGGCCGCCCCCACCGGGCTCGCGGCCTCCGGCGCCACCTCCTCCAGCATCGGCCTGAGCTGGTCCCCGGTCGCCGGCGCCACCGGCTACACCGTCTACCGCGACGGCGCCAAAGTGGCCTCGGCGAGCGGCACTTCGGCCACCGTGACAGGTCTGGCCGCCTCCACCTCGTACAGCTTCCAGGTCACCGCCACCAACAGCGCGGGGGAGTCCCCGAAGTCCACCGCGGTCGCCGCGAGCACCACCAGTGGCGGCGGCACCACCCCGCCGCCCTCCGGCCACGCCCTCGTCGGCTATCTGCACGCCTCGTTCGCCAACGGCGCCGGCTACACGCGGATGGCGGACGTTCCCGACGACTGGAACATCATCGACCTCGCGTTCGGCGAGCCCACCTCACCGACCTCGGGCGACATCCGCTTCAACCTGTGCCCGGTCAGTGAGTGCCCGACGGTCGAGTCGGCCGCCGACTTCAAGGCGGCCATCAAGGCCAAGCAGGCCGCGGGCAAGAAGGTGCTGATCTCCATCGGCGGCCAGAACGGCCAGGTCCAGCTCACCACGACCGCCGCCCGCGACACCTTCGTCGCCTCCGTCTCGAAGATCATCGACGACTACGGTCTCGACGGCCTCGACGTCGACTTCGAAGGCCACTCGCTCTCCCTGAACACCGGCGACACCGACTTCAGGAGCCCCACAACTCCCGTCATCGTCAACCTCATTGACGCCCTCAAGACGCTGAAGGCCAAGTACGGATCGAAGTTCGTCCTGACGATGGCGCCGGAGACGTTCTTCGTGCAGATGGGTTACCAGTACTACGGTTCGGGGCCCTGGGGCGGACAGGACCCGCGCTGCGGCGCCTACCTGCCGGTCATCTACGCGCTGCGCGACTCGCTCACCCTGCTGCACGTCCAGGACTACAACTCGGGCTCGATCATGGGGCTCGACAACCAGTACCACTCGATGGGCGGCTCGGACTTCCACATCGCCATGACGGACATGCTGCTCACCGGCTTCCCGGTCGCCGGCGACACCGCCAAGATGTTCCCCGCGCTCCGGCCCGACCAGGTCGCCATCGGCCTGCCGGCCTCCACCCAGGCGGGCAACGGCTGGACCAGCCCCGCCGAGGTCACCAAGACCCTGGACTGCCTGACGAAGAAGGCCAACTGCGGCGCGTACCAGACGCACGGCAGCTGGCCGGGGCTGCGCGGCCTGATGACCTGGTCCATCAACTGGGACCGGTTCAACGGGGCGGAGTTCTCCAAGAACTACGACGCATACCGGTGGAGCTGACCACCAGGAGCGCCCCGCACAGGCAGACACTGGCCAGCACATCGAGGGGCCAGTGGTAGCCGTGCAGGACGAGACCGATGCCCGTCGCCGCTGTCAGCGCCCCCGCGGCGGCGGGCATCACCCACCTGCGGCGCACGAAGGGGGCGAGCAGCAGGGCCGCCCCGCCGTAGGCCACCATCGCCGTCGCCGTATGGCCCGAGGGGTAGTAGCCGGTGGCCGGGTCGAACGGGCCGGGGCGCGCGGTCCACTCCTTCAGCGGCACCACGAGCAGCGGCACAAGCGCCAACGTGGCGGCGGCGATCAGGGCCTGCCGGCGCAGGCCGCGCCACAGGGCGTAGCCGATCGCGCAGACGAGGACCGGCAGGGCGACCGGCATGCTGCCGAGGTCGGAGAGGGCCTCGGCGAACCAGGACGGGCCGTGGCCGGTGAGGGAGGGGTCGACGCGCTCGTCCAGACGGCGCAGTGGGCCGTCCGAGACGACCTGCCAGGTGATGACCGCGAACACGGCCAGCAGTGTGGCGAAGAGGAAAGCCGGCCGCCCCGGAACAGGGGGGGAGGTTCCGGGGCGGCCGCCTTGACCGGTGTCCCGCTCGCCCCGGGGGGTGTGGGGCGGTCGGTCGTCCGATCGGTGAGGAGTTCCGGAGCCGGAGGCTCCAGTGGTGTGCGCGAGGGCACGACCAGGGCAAGGCTGGGGATGCTGCGCCCTGGGATCGCCCGCAGTCCCCTGCGGGCGGGGTGTTTCTCTCATCTGCAGGAACCGTACGGCAGTCGGCGGGGGTCCGACAGCGGGAACTCCATCCCGCCATCGCCCCCCCACACCTTCTTCACAGGCGGTGCGAGCGCTTCTGCCGCGTGTTCGGATCAGACGCCGGTGAACGCCTGCTCGATGATGTCGAGACCCTCGTTGAGCAGGTCCTCGCCGATGACGAGCGGCGGCAGGAAACGCAGGACATTTCCGTAGGTGCCGCAGGTCAGGACCAGGAGGCCCTCCGCGTGGCAGGCCTTGGCGAGCGCGCCGGCGGCCTCCGGGTTCGGGGTCTTCGAGGCGCGGTCCTTGACCAGCTCGATGGCGATCATGGCGCCGCGGCCGCGGATGTCGCCGATGATGTCGTACTTCTCGGCCATGGTGGCCAGGCGGGCCTTCATGACCTCCTCGATGCGCTTGGCCTTGCCGTTGAGGTCGAGCTCCTTCATCGTCTCGATCGCGCCGAGCGCGGCGGCGCACGCCACCGGGTTGCCGCCGTAGGTGCCGCCGAGGCCGCCCGCGTGGGCGGAGTCCATGATCTCGGCGCGGCCCGTCACCGCGGCGAGCGGCATACCGCCCGCGATGCCCTTGGCGGTGGTGATGAGGTCCGGGACGATGCCCTCGTCCTCACAGGCGAACCACTGGCCGGTGCGGCAGAAGCCGGACTGGATCTCGTCGGCCACGAAGACGATGCCGTTGTCCTTGGCGAACTGGCTGATCGCGGGCAGGAAGCCCTTGGCCGGCTCGATGAAGCCGCCCTCGCCGAGCACCGGCTCGATGATGATCGCGGCGACGTTGTCCGCGCCGATCTGCTTGTTGATCATGTCGATGGCCTGCGCGGACGCCTCGGCACCCGCGTTCTCCGGGCCGGTCAGCCAGCGGTAGCCGTACGCCACCGGCACGCGGTAGACCTCGGGCGCGAACGGGCCGAAGCCGTTCTTGTACGGCATGTTCTTGCTCGTCAGCGCCATCGTCAGGTTGGTGCGGCCGTGGTAACCGTGGTCGAAGACGACGACGGCCTGGCGCTTGGTGTACGCACGGGCGATCTTGACGGCGTTCTCGACGGCCTCGGCGCCCGAGTTGAACAGCGCGGACTTCTTGGCGTGGTCGCCCGGGGTCAGCTCGGCGAGCTGCTCGGCGACGGCCACGTAGCCCTCGTACGGCGTGACCATGAAGCAGGTGTGCGTGAAGTCGGCGAGCTGCGCGGTGGCCCGGCGCACCACGGCCTCGGCGGAGGCGCCGACCGAGGTCACCGCGATGCCGGAACCGAAGTCGATCAGACGGTTGCCGTCGACGTCCTCGATGATGCCGCCGCCCGCGCGCGCGGTGAAGACGGGCAGCGTGGAGCCCACACCCGCGGCGACGGCCGCGAGACGGCGGGCCTGAAGCTCCTGCGACTTCGGGCCGGGGATGGCGGTGACGACGCGGCGCTCCTGCGGGATCGCGCTCATGAGGGGCTCCTGGAGATGCTCGGGATTTTGGACGGCTTTCTCGGCTTTATGGGCAGGCTAGGGCGGACCGGGGGACCCTGGCATGCGCCGTTCGGTAGTGGTGGGGGTGTGTCCCTTGTCCTCGGCGGACAGTTGCCCGCCCCCGGCGGGCGCACCACCGGGGCCGGGCACGCGGCGGGCGCACGGTGCGCGGCAGCGGCGAACCCCGGTGCGCTGCCACTAGATTGAGCGTTCGCACCGCTCGGAACGGACCTGGCTGGTCAGGGGGCAAGGGGTCGATGGACACCGAAGGCACGTACGACGCACGCGGCACCCGTTCGGGTTGGGTCCCGCGCCCCGCCGGGCCGCCCCCACGCCCGGCGCTCCCGCCGCGGCCCGCCGAGGCGCCCACGGCCGCGGCCTCCCTCGGCGACTGGCTGCGCACCCCGCGCGCGCCCGCCGAGCCGGGCCTGTGGCGCTTCGGCCACAAGCCGCGCCCGGACGCGGACCCGGACCGGGTGCCGGACCGGGCGTTGCTGGTAGGCGCGCTGGTGGCCCTGCTGGCGGCCATCTTGGTCTGGTCGCTGTGGACCAACGGCTACATCCCGCACAGCCGGTTGCTGCTCGAACTGTTCACACCGGCCGAGTGGTGGACCTACCCGCGGCCGCCGCAGGCGCAGACGGCGATCCAGGTTTACAACAGCCTGTTCGCGGCGCTGCTGATGTTCGCTTTCGGGCGGATGGGCAACTGGCTGGAGGTATTCCGGCGGTACGCCGTCGACTGCCCACAGCCCGAGCGGACCCTGCGCACCGGTCTCGCGGGGGCGGCGGCGGTGTGGCTGGTGATAGGGACAAACCTCTTCCCGTTCTTCTTCACCATCTGGAGCCTGGTCCCGCTGTCCTGGACCACCGGTGACGGAGACCGCGGGCTGGCCACCTTCGTCAACTACGCCCTGTACGTGGTGGTCGGGGGTGCAGTGCTGTGGCCCTTCGCCAAATCCGGTGACTGGCTGGGGCAGCTGGGTCGGCGCAAGCCCGGTGCCGCGGCACCCGTTCCCGCCGCACCCTCCACGGCCCCAGCCACGTCCCCCGCCGACTGGCCCCAGCTGCGCGACGCCGGCTTGGTCGCCGTCGCCGACCGGCTGGTGGCCGAGGAACGGGCCGGGCGGATGAACGACGTCGACTGCGTACGCATCCGACGGGCCTGGACGACCGTGAAGGCCGACCCCTCCCGGCTCGGCGCGTTCACCGACGCCGTCGCCGGCCAGGGCGCGCGGGCCTGTCTGCACCCCTCGGGCGACCGCGACCTGCCCGCCCGCGCGGCCACCCACGACCTGCTCACCTCGCAGGTACGGATCGGCCGCTACCCCGACACCGAACGCACCCCGGTCACCCGCAGGGGCGCCGGCGCCGCAGTCGAGCCGGCCGCGCTCGGCTCGTCACTGATCGCGATCGGCCCGTTCGGCTCGGGCAAGACCCGGCACCTGGTGCGGCCCGTCGTGGAGTCGCTCGCGCTCCAGGCGCTCGCCGGGAAGGCCGCCGTCGTCGCGGTCTGCGCGGCCGGCACCCCGCTCGGCGCCGACGACGGATACGACGTGGTGATCAAGCCCGGCGACCCCGAGTCCGCGTACGACCTCGACCTGTACGGCGGCACCCCCGACCCCGACGAGGCCGCGGCCCTGCTCGCCGAGGCCTTCGCCGGCGACCTCACCGAGGTCGACGCGCGGCGCGCCACGACCGTCCTCGCCCAGCTGCTCGGCCCCTACCGCGCGGCCCACGGCCGCTTCCCCTCCGTGCCCGTCCTGCGTGAACTCCTCGACGGCTCGCCCGGTGCCCTGGCGGAACTCCGGGCCCGGCTCGACTCGGAGGCGCACCGCGCCTACCTGCGCGAACTCGACGCTCGCGCACGGCAGTTGGGCACCCCGGGTGACCCCGGACTGGCTCTCGCCGCCCGGGTCGCGGTGCTCGACCGCCCGGCCTTCGAGGGATTCTTCGACACCACCGGCGAGACCCGGCCGTTCTCGCTGCGCGCCCTCGAACACCCGCTGCGGGTCCGCATCGACGTACCCGAACGCGCCCACCCGGAAGCGGCGCACCTGCTGACCCGGCTGGTCCTCGCCCAGTTCACCGCCGGGACGACCGCCCGCAGGGACCGCTCGCTCTTCGCCTTCCTCGCCCTCGACGACGCCACCCACGCCGTCACCGCCGAATCCGTACGGGCCCTCCAGCGGCTGCGGAACTGCAACGCCGGGGTGCTGCTCACCCTGCGGGCGCTCGGTGACGTACCGGAACACCTGCACACCTCGCTGCTCGGCGCGGTCGGCTGCCACATGGCGTTCTCCGGGGTCACCACCTGGGACGGGCGGCTCTTCGCGCAGGCCTGGGGCACCGAGTGGGTGGAGACCACCGAGGTCGCCAAGCACACCGTCTTCGCCGATCAGCCCCTCACGCGGGCCATCCACGCGCTGCGCAAACTCGTCACCGGCAAGGCGGTCACCACCGACGCCGTGACCGTACGCAAGGTCGAACGGGAACGCTGGTCGGCGTCCGAGCTCGCCCACCAGGTGCCCGCCGGACACGCCGTGCTCTCGCTGACCACCGTCACGGGCGAGCACGCGCCGCCGCTCCTCGTGGATCTGCGGGGGTGAGCCCCGTCCAGCGCGGACGGACGGGTTCCGTGGCCGAAGGGCGTCGCGGAACCTGGCCGAGCTGGCAAAATGGAGATACTCCGTTCATACGGGACGTAGCAATCGACTGCCGAAGGTAACCCGGTCCCATGCCGCCCACGCTCGCCTCGCTCCTCCAGCACTCGGCGCTCAAGCTCACCGTGCGCGCGGGGGAGGACCACCTGGACCGCCCGGTGCGCTGGGCCCACGTCAGCGAACTCGCCGACCCCGTCCCGTACATGGAGGGCGGCGAGCTGCTGCTCACCACCGCGATGACGCTGGCCGCCGACGACCCCCAGGCGATGCGCCGCTATGTGCGCCGACTGGCCAGGGCCGGTGTGGTCGGGCTCGGCTTCGCGATCGGTGTCAACTACGAGAGCGTGCCGGACGCGCTGCTCGTGGCCGCCCGCGAGGAGGGGCTCCCGCTCCTCGAAGTACCCCGGCGCACCCCGTTCCTCGCCATTTCCAAGGCGGTCTCCGCGGCGATCTCGGCCGAGCAGTACCGCGCGGTGACCGCCGGGTTCGAGGCACAGCGCGAGTTGACCCGGGCCGCGCTCGCCGACGGCCCCGCCGTCCTCATCGCCAAGCTCGCCGCCCACGTCGACGGCTGGGCCGCCCTGTACGACACCTCCGGCGACGTGGTGGCCGCCGCTCCCGAGTGGGCCGCGCGCCGCGCCGCCCGGCTCACCGCCGACGTCGCCCGGCTGCGCGAGCGCGCGGCCCCGGCCAGCGCGGTGGTCGGCGGCACCGACGACGCCTCCGGCGACCGCGTCGAGCTCCAGTCGCTCGGCACCGGGCGCCGGGTGCGCGGCGCACTCGCCGTCGGTACGGGGGCTCCCCTTGGCACGGCCGAGCGGTACGCGGTGCACTCCGCGGTCGCCCTGCTCACCCTCACCACCGAACGCTCACGCTCGCTCCAGGCCGCTGAGCAGCGGCTCGGCGCGGCGGTGCTGCGGATGCTCCTCTCCGGCCAGCAGGACCACGCCCGCGCGGTCGCCGGCGACCTGTACGGCGGGCTCCTGGACGCGCCGTTCCGGCTGGTCATCGCCGAACTCGCGGGCGAGGGCGAGCCCGGCGGGCTCGGCGCGCTCGCCGACACCATGGAGTCGGCCGCGGCCCGCTGCGGCGAAGCGGTCCTGGTGGTGCCGGAGGCCGCGCGGCTCGTGGTGCTCGCGGCCGACGGGGGCGATGCGGTCGCGGCCTGCCTCGCCCACGAGGGCGCCGAGGGCGAGGAACTCGTCATCGGCCTCTCCGCCCCGGCCGGGCCCATAGCGGCGGCCTCCGCGTACAAGCAGGCCGAGCAGGCGCTGTCGGTCGCCCGGCGGCGGGGCAAGCCGCTCGTCGAGCACGAGGAGCTGGTGGCCGGATCGGTCCTGCCCCTCCTCGCGGACGACGCGGTGCGGGCGTTCGCGGACGGGATGTTGCGGGCGCTGTACGAGCACGACGCTACGGGGCGCGGGGATCTGGTCGCCTCGCTGCGGGCTTGGCTCTCGCGGCACGGGCAGTGGGATGCGGCCGCCGCGGACCTGGGTGTGCATCGGCATACGCTCCGTTACCGGATGCGGCGGGTCGAGGAGATCCTGGGGCGGTCCCTGGACGATCCCGATGTCCGCATGGAGCTGTGGCTCGCTCTGAAGGCGACGGCGTCGCCGGAGGCGTGACCCCGGGTTTGCTGCCCGTGCGGCCACTTGTGGGTACGGCCACCTGGGGCTCCGCCCCAGACCCCGGAGGTCTGCCCACCCGCTGAAGATGCGCATGCCGCCCGGCACCGATCCCGCCAGGGGCGCGGGGAACTGCGCGAGACGCGGGCACGGTCCGCAGATGACCGGTGTTCCTGGGGGCGCGGGGAACTGTGCAGACCGGGGCACCGCCCGGCATGGCTCGTTCGCGCGCCGGGATGTGTCACGGCGGGTCGGGCCGGTCGGGGTGGTCACCGGTGGGCCGGGCCGGGCGGGGCTGACAAAGCGGCGTACGTTCGCGGCGTACCACTCCACCTCGGACAAACGCACAGCTCCCCACCGCGCCCTACCGTGAACGCATGACTTCTACCCACGCCCCCTTCTGGCTCGCCGGCCGCGAGGCCACCGGCGACGACAGCTTCGATGTCACCTCGCCCTGGGACGGCCGGCTCGTCGCCTCCGTCAGTGTGCCCACCGACCGCCAGGTCGAGGAGGCCGTGGCCGCCGCGCACGCCGTCGTGGAGGAGTTCGCGGCGACCCCGGCGCACGTCAGGGCCGCCGCCCTCGACCACGTCTCCAAGCGCCTCGCCGAGCGCACCGAGGAGATCGCCCAGCTGATCTCCGCCGAGAACGGCAAGCCGATCAAGTGGGCCCGCGGCGAGGTCGGCCGTGCGGTGTCGGTGTTCCGCTTCGCCGCGGAGGAGGCCCGCCGCTTCAACGGCGGCGAGGCCCAGCGCCTGGACACCGACGGCGGCGGCGTGGGCCGTCTCGCCCTGACCCGCCGCTTCCCCAAGGGCGTCGTCCTCGGCATCGCGCCCTTCAACTTCCCGCTCAACCTGTGCGCCCACAAGGTCGCGCCGGCCATCGCGGTCGGCGCCCCCATCGTGCTCAAGCCCGCCCCCGCCACCCCGCTCTCGGGGCTCATCCTCGGCGAGCTGCTCGCCGAGACCGAGCTGCCCGCCGGCTCGTGGAGCATCCTGCCGGTCGCCAACGACAAGATGCCGGCCCTGGTCCAGGACGACCGCCTCCCGGTCATCTCCTTCACCGGCTCCGACAAGGTCGGCTACGCGATCATGGACTCGGTGCCGCGCAAGCACTGCACCCTGGAGCTCGGCGGCAACGGCGCGGCCGTCGTCCTCGCCGACTGGGCCTCGGAGGAGGACCTGGACTGGGCGGCGACCCGCATCGCCACCTTCTCCAACTACCAGGGCGGCCAGTCCTGCATCTCCGTCCAGCGCGTGATCGCGGACGCCGCCGTGTACGACCGGCTGCTCCCGAAGATCGTCGCCGCGGTCGAGGCGCAGGTCACCGGCGACCCGTCCGACTCCGCCACCGACGTCGGCCCGCTGGTCAGCGAGGACGCCGCCCGGCGCGTGGAGTCCTGGGTCGACGAGGCCGTCGCGGCCGGAGCCAAGCTCCTCGCCGGCGGCAAGCGCGACGGCGCCTCTTACGCGCCTACCGTGCTCACCGAGCTCCCGGACGCCACCACGCTCGCCTGCGAAGAGGTCTTCGGACCCGTCCTGACCGTGCAGAAGGTGGACGGCGAGGCCGAGGCGTTCGCCGCGGTCAACGCCTCCAAGTACGGCCTCCAGGCAGGGGTGTTCACGCACGACGTGCAGACCGCCTTCCGCGCCCACCGTGCCCTCGAGGTCGGCGGCGTGATCATCGGCGACGTGCCGTCCTACCGCGCCGACCAGATGCCGTACGGCGGCGCCAAGGCCTCCGGCGTCGGCCGTGAGGGCGTCCGCTACGCCATGGACGACTACACCTACGAGCGCGTCCTCGTCCTGACGGGCCTCGCCCTGTAGCCGAAGGCGCCACGAGACCGGCGGCCGGAACCCACTGTGCGGGGGTTCCGGCCGCCGTCGTACGCCCGGGCAGCAGCGAGGGTGGTCCAACTCCCGGGAATCGGGTACATACGGACGGGTAGCACCACCCGGTAACGGGCAGCCGCCCGCACCCGTCAGCCCGCGGCGAGGAGAACCCCTCTATGACCGCACCACAGCACACGCCCAAGGTCTCCGAGCGCGAGGCGCGCCAGGTCGCCGAGGCCGCACGCGAGCAGGACTGGCGCAAGCCCAGCTTCGCGAAGGAACTCTTCCTCGGCCGGCTGCGCCTCGATCTGATCCACCCTCATCCCCAGCCCGCCCCCGAGGCCGTGGAGCGCGGCGAGGCCTTCCTCGCCAAGATGCGCGACTTCTGCGAGACCCGCGTCGACGGCCGGCTCATCGAGCGCGAGTCGCAGATCCCCGACGACGTCGTCAACGGGCTCAAGGAGCTCGGCGCGCTCGGCATGAAGATCGATACGAAGTACGGCGGCCAGGGGCTCACCCAGGTCTACTACAACAAGGCGCTCACCCTCGCCGGTTCGGCGAGCCCCGCGATCGGCGCGCTGCTCTCCGCGCACCAGTCGATCGGCGTGCCCCAGCCGCTGAAGCTGTTCGGCACCCAGGAGCAGAAGGACACCTTCCTGCCCCGGTGTGCCCGTACCGACATCTCGGCCTTCCTGCTCACCGAGCCCGACGTGGGCTCCGACCCGGCCCGGCTCGCCACCGCCGCGGTACCCGACGGCGACGACACGTACGTCCTGGACGGCGTGAAGCTGTGGACCACCAACGGGGTCGTGGCCGACCTGCTCGTCGTGATGGCCCGGGTGCCGAAGTCCGAGGGCCACAAGGGCGGCATCACCGCCTTCGTGGTGGAGGCGGACTCGCCGGGTGTCACCGTCGAGAACCGCAACGTCTTCATGGGCCTGCGCGGCATCGAGAACGGCGTCACCCGCTTCCACCAGGTGCGCGTCCCGGCGGCCAACCGGATCGGTCCCGAGGGCTCCGGTCTCAAGATCGCCCTGACCACCCTCAACACGGGCCGGCTCTCGCTGCCCGCGATGTGTGTCGGGAGTGGCAAGTGGTGTCTGAAAATCGCCCGCGAATGGGCGGGCGTACGCGAACAGTGGGGCCGTCCGGTCGCCCGGCACGAGGCGGTCGGCGCGAAGATCTCGTTCATCGCCGCCACCACCTTCGCCCTGGAGGCCATGACGGACCTGTCGGCGCAGATGGCCGACGAGGACCGCAACGACATCCGCATCGAGGCCGCCCTCGCCAAGCTGTACGGCTCCGAGATGGGCTGGTTGATGACGGACGAGCTGGTCCAGATCCGCGGCGGCCGCGGCTTCGAGACCGCGGACTCCCTCGAAGCGCGCGGCGAGCGGGCCGTCCCCGCCGAGCAGATGCTCCGCGACATGCGCATCAACCGGATCTTCGAGGGCTCCACCGAGATCATGCACCTGCTGATCGCCCGCGAGGCGGTCGACGCCCACCTGTCGGTCGCCGGCGACCTCATCGACCCCGACAAGACGCTCCAGGACAAGGCGAAGGCGGGCGCGAACGCGGCCGGGTTCTACGCGAAGTGGCTGCCCAAACTGGTCGCGGGGCCGGGACAACTGCCCAACTCCTACAGCGAGTTCGGGCCACTGGCCCAGCACCTCCGCTACGCCGAGCGCGCCGCCCGCAAGCTCGCCCGCTCCACGTTCTACGCAATGTCGCGCTGGCAGGGCCGGATGGAGACCAAGCAGGGCTTCCTCGGCCGGATCGTCGACATCGGCGCCGAACTGTTCGCGATGAGCGCGGCCTGCGTACGGGCCGAGCACCTGCGGGCCGCCGGTGAGAACGGCCGCGAGGCGGTCCAACTGGCCGACACCTTCTGCCGCCAGTCCCGCATCCGTGTCGAGGAACTCTTCACCCGACTGTGGAGCAACACCGACGACCTCGACCGCAAGGTCGTCGACGAGGTGCTCGCCGGCGCGTACACCTGGCTGGAGCAGGGCGTCATCGACCCGTCCGGCGACGGCCCGTGGATCGCGGACGCCACCCCGGGACCGGCCCGGCGGGACAACGTCCACCGCCCGATTCGCTGATCGGGTACGGGAGCGAGGGTGCCGGAGCGGCTCGTTCCGCTCCGGCGCTCCGGCGCTCCGGCGCTCCGGCGCTCCGGCCGCGGACGCGCCTGCGCCGGGCGCCCCGCGCACACTGCGCCGGGCGCCCCGCGCACACTCATCCCGGACCACCCGCGCACACTCATCCCGGTCTTATTGACAGGAGCGCTGTCCGGGCGCACAGCCGATGCGGCAACAATGGGGGCATGAGCGACAGCCCAGCCCCCCTCGCCGACCCCCACATCGCCTTCGATCCGGCCGAAGGCCGACGCGATGTGGTGGTCCTCGGATCCACCGGGTCCATCGGAACCCAGGCCATCGACCTGGTCCTGCGCAACCCCGACCGCTTCCGCGTGACCGCGCTCTCCGCGGCCGGCGGCCGGGTCGGGCTCCTGGCCGAGCAGGCCCGGCGGCTCTCGGTCCGCGCCGTCGCGGTGGCGCGCGAGGAGGCCGTGCCCGCGCTGCGCGAGGCGCTGGCGGCGCAGTACGGCGGCGAGCCGCTCCCCGAGATCCTGGCCGGCCCCGACGCGGCCACCGAACTCGCCGCGTCCCCCTGCCACACCGTCCTCAACGGCATCACGGGCTCCATCGGGCTCGCCCCGACGCTGGCCGCGCTCTCGGCGGGCCGCACCCTCGCGCTCGCCAACAAGGAGTCGCTGATCGTCGGCGGCCCCCTCGTCAAGGCGCTCGCCGGACCCGGCCAGATCATCCCCGTCGACTCCGAGCACGCCGCGCTCTTCCAAGCCCTGGCCGCAGGCAAGCGCTCCGACGTACGCAAGCTCGTCGTCACCGCGTCCGGCGGGCCCTTCCGCGGCCGCACCAAGGACGAGCTCGCCGACGTCACCCCCACCGACGCGCTCACCCATCCCACCTGGGCGATGGGACCGGTCATCACCGTCAACTCGGCGACCCTGGTCAACAAGGGCCTGGAAGTGATCGAAGCCCACCTGCTCTACGACATCCCCTTCTCGCGCATCGAGGTCGTCGTCCACCCCCAGTCCTACGTCCACTCGATGGTGGAGTTCACCGACGGGTCCACGCTGGCCCAGGCCACCCCGCCCGACATGCGCGGGCCGATCGCCATCGGGCTCGGCTGGCCCGAGCGGGTCCCGGACGCCGCGCCCGCCTTCGACTGGACCAAGGCCTCGACCTGGCAGTTCTACCCGCTCGACACCGACGCCTTCCCCTCGGTGGGACTCGCCCGGCGCGTGGGGGAACTGGGCGGGACGGCTCCGGCGGTGTTCAATGCCGCGAACGAGGAGTGCGTGGAGGCGTTCCTCGCCGGGCGGCTCCCGTTCAACGGGATCATGGAGACGGTGACGGAGGTCGTCACCGAACACGGCACGCCGCGGGCGGGAACTTCCCTCACGGTCTCGGACGTCCTGGAAGCGGAGACCTGGGCACGCGCCCGGGCCCGCGAACTCGCGGTGAAGGCGACAGCGGAGGCACGCGCATGACGATCCTGTTGACGGTCCTCGGCATAGTGCTCTTCGCCGTCGGGCTGCTCATCTCCATCGCCTGGCACGAGCTCGGCCACCTCTCCACGGCCAAGCTCTTCGGCATCCGCGTGCCCCAGTACATGGTCGGCTTCGGCCCCACCATCTGGTCGCGCAAGAAGGGCGACACGGAGTACGGCATCAAGGCGGTCCCCGCCGGCGGCTACATCCGCATGATCGGCATGTTCCCGCCCGGCGCCGACGGCCGCATCGAGGCGCGGTCGACCTCGCCGTTCCGCGGCATGATCGAGGACGCCCGGGCCGCGGCCTTCGAGGAGCTCCAGCCCGGCGACGAGGACCGGCTCTTCTACACGCGCAAGCCCTGGAAGCGCGTCATCGTCATGTTCGCCGGCCCGTTCATGAACCTGATCCTCGCGGTCGCGATCTTCCTCAGCGTGCTCATGGGCTTCGGCATGGCCGCCGAGACGACCCAGGTCGCCGGCGTCCAGAAGTGCGTGATCGCGCAGAGCGAGCACCGGGACACCTGCAAGGCGGGCGACAAGGTCTCACCCGCCGAGGCCGCCGGCCTGAAGGTCGGCGACAAGATCGTCGCCTTCGACGGCAAGCCCGTGCAGAACTGGTCCGACCTCTCCGACCGCATCCGCGAGACGATCGGCCCGGCCACCGTCACCGTGGAGCGCGCCGGCCAGCAGGTCACCCTGCACCCCACGCTCGAAAAGAACATGGTCCTCAAGAAGGACGCGGACGGCCAGGCCGTCCCCGACCAGTACGTCCCGGCCGGCTACCTCGGCTTCTCGCCCAAGACGGAGATCAAGCCGCTCACCTTCGGCGAGTCCGTGAACCGCATGGGCGACATGGTGGAGAACGGCGTGCACTCCATCGTCGCGCTGCCCGGCAAGATCCCCGACCTGTGGAACGCGGCCTTCGACGGCGGCGAGCGCAAGGCCGACTCACCGGTCGGTGTGGTCGGCGCGGCCCGCCTCAGCGGCGAGGTGCTCAACCTGGACGCCCCGACGCAGAACATCGTCGCGACGTTCCTGTTCCTGCTCGCCGGCTTCAACCTGTCGCTGTTCCTGTTCAACATGCTGCCGCTGCTGCCCCTGGACGGCGGTCACATCGCCGGCGCCCTGTGGGAGTCGCTGCGCCGCACCGTGGCGCGCGTCCTCAAGCGGCCCGACCCGGGTGCGTTCGACGTGGCGAAGCTGATGCCGGTGGCGTACGTGGTGGCCGGGATCTTCATCTGCTTCACCCTGCTCGTCCTCGTCGCGGACGTGGTGAATCCGGTGAAGCTCACCTGACGGCGCGAGGGGGCGGCCACCTGGCCGCCCTCGTGCCGGGGGGCGCACCTTCGCGTGAACTCCGGGGGCACCGTGCACCCGGGACCCTCCGGGTGACGTAACCTCGAAGGCTGGAGCCCGCCGATCTCGGGACCATGATCCACACCTTGGGGTTGCACAGCAGATGACTGCGATTTCACTGGGAATGCCGGATGTGCCGACCAGGCTCGCCGAGCGTCGCAAGAGCCGTCAGATCCAGGTTGGCACGGTGGCGGTCGGCGGTGACGCGCCGGTCTCGGTCCAGTCGATGACCACGACGCGTACGTCCGACATCGGTGCGACGCTGCAGCAGATCGCCGAACTGACGGCGTCCGGCTGCCAGATCGTGCGGGTCGCCTGCCCCACGCAGGACGACGCGGACGCGCTGGCCACGATCGCCCGGAAGTCGCAGATCCCGGTGATCGCCGACATCCACTTCCAGCCGAAGTACGTCTTCGCGGCGATCGACGCGGGATGCGCGGCGGTGCGCGTGAACCCGGGCAACATCAAGCAGTTCGACGACAAGGTGCGCGAGATCGCCCTGGCGGCGAAGGACGCGGGCACCCCGATCCGTATCGGTGTCAACGCCGGTTCGCTCGACGCGCGCCTGCTGAAGAAGTACGGCAAGGCGACGCCCGAGGCGCTGGTGGAGTCGGCGCTGTGGGAGGCCTCGCTCTTCGAGGAGCACGGCTTCCGCGACATCAAGATCTCGGTCAAGCACAACGACCCGGTCGTCATGGTCAACGCCTACCGGCAGCTCGCCGCGCAGTGCGACTACCCGCTGCACCTCGGTGTGACGGAGGCCGGGCCGGCCTTCCAGGGCACGATCAAGTCGGCCGTGGCGTTCGGCGCGCTGCTCGCGGAGGGCATCGGCGACACCATCCGCGTCTCGCTCTCGGCCCCGCCGGCGGAGGAGATCAAGGTCGGCATCCAGATCCTGGAGTCGCTCAACCTGCGCCAGCGCCGCCTGGAGATCGTCTCCTGCCCGTCCTGCGGGCGCGCCCAGGTCGACGTGTACAAGCTGGCCGAGGAGGTCACGGCGGGCCTCGAAGGCATGGAGGTTCCGCTGCGGGTCGCCGTCATGGGCTGCGTCGTGAACGGCCCCGGCGAGGCCCGCGAGGCGGATCTCGGCGTCGCCTCGGGCAATGGCAAGGGGCAGATCTTCGTCAAGGGCGAGGTGATCAAGACGGTGCCGGAGTCGAAGATCGTGGAGACGTTGATCGATGAGGCGATGAAGATCGCGGAGCAGATGGAGAAGGACGGGATTGCCTCCGGCGAGCCGCAGGTGTCGGTAGCGGGCTGATCCCCTCCCGCGGGCCCGGATTCGGCTGGTCGCGCAGTTCCCCGCGCCCCTGAACTACTCGATGCCGGGCGGCAACTCCAGCCTGTCCGGCGTTTGAGGACGAGCGCTCTTAAGGCGCGAACGGGGTCTGGGGCGGAGCCCCAGGAGTCTGTACCTCAGCCCCTTTCCCGCCCCCGGAGGGTTTCGGGAAGGGGCGGGGTGGGGCCTCCTCCGGGGTCTGGGGCGGAACCCCAGGGGCCCGGCTCTCGTCTGCGGACCGTGTTGGGTCACCCGCGCAGTTCGCCGCGCCCCTGTAGGGCACCCGGGGTCCGCAGGCCCCGCCCGCGTCCACCGCGGCGGAGCCGCGCAGCAGACACAGTCCCGCGCCCCTGTAGGGCACCCCGTGCCGAGCGGGCGGAGCCCCAGGGCGTGGAGGTGGGGGTGGCGGGTACAGTGCGGAGATCAGCAGACCGTACCGTGAGGCCCCCTCGTGTTGACGCAGACCACCACCCGGGTCCTCGAACCCGGCGACCTCGGCGCGGCGCTCGCCATCCTGGAGAGCGACCCGGTCGCCAACGCCTTCGTGACCTCGCGCGTACAGATCGCCGGCCTCGACCCCTGGCGGCTCGGCGGCGAGATGTGGGGCTGGTACGCCGACGGCAGGCTCCGCTCGCTGTGCTACTCCGGCGCCAACCTCGTACCGATCTGCGCCACCCCTGAGGCGGTACGTTCCTTCGCCGACCGCGCCCGCCGCACCGGACGCCGCTGCTCCTCGATCGTCGGCCCCGCCGAGCCCACCGCCGAGCTGTGGCGGCTGCTCGAACCCCACTGGGGCCCCGCCCGCGACGTACGCCCGCACCAGCCGCTCATGGTCACCGAGCGGATGCCCGACGACATCGAGCCCGACCCCTACGTCCGCCGCATCCGCAAGGACGAGATGGACGTGATCATGCCGGCCTGTGTCGCCATGTTCACGGAGGAGGTCGGCGTCTCCCCGCTCGCCGGCGACGGCGGCCTGCTCTACCAGGCCCGCGTCGCCGAACTCGTCGGCTCGGGGCGCTCGTTCGCCCGTATCGAGGACGGCAAGGTCGTCTTCAAGGCCGAGATCGGCGCCGCCACCAACCAGGCCTGCCAGATCCAAGGCGTCTGGGTCGCCCCCGAACAGCGCGGCAGGGGCCTCTCCGCCACCGGCATGGCGGCCGTCCTGCGGTACGCCCTCGCGGACATCGCCCCGCTCGTCAGCCTCTACGTGAACGACTTCAACGCCCCCGCCCGCGCCTGCTACCGCCGGGTCGGTTTCCGTGAGACCGGGGCGTTCATGAGCGTGCTGTTCTGAGGCAGCTGTTGTGAGGTTAGGGTGCGCCCATGGCTCCTGACTCCGACGTGACCGTAGGGCCCCTCGACCTCGTGGCCCGCGTGGACGAGGCGCTCGCCGTGCAGGCCGTCGCCTTCGGCCTCGGCGCCGACGAGGTCGCGGTACGCCGCCACATCGTGCTGCGCCACCTCACCTACCCGGGGGCCAGGGCGTTCGGCGCCACCACGGCCGACGGGCGCCTGGTGGGCTTCGTGTACGGGATGCCCAACGACCGCACCCACTGGTGGTCCACCGTCGTCGAGCCGTACCTGCGCAACAACGGCGCCGACGGGTGGCTCGACGACGCGTTCGTGATCACCGAGCTGCACGTCCACCCCGGGTTCCAGGGCCGGGGCGTCGGCCGGGAGCTCATCACCACCATCACCGCCACCGCAACCGAGCCCCGCTCGATCCTTTCCGCCATCGACACGGAGAGCCCCGCCCGTGCCCTGTACCGCTCGCTCGGCTACGCCGACCTGGCCTGCCGGGTCCAGTTCCCGAGCGCGGCACGGCCGTACGCCGTGATGGGCGCGCCCCTTCCGCTGCTGCGCAGGGAGCCCACGACGTAAACGGATTTCCGCGCACTCGGGCCGCCCGGCTAACCTCCAGGCATCACCCCGTGCACGTACAGGAGAGAAATCCATGGCAGCCGCCCAGGTTCAGCGCATGTCCCGTCTGATGGCCAAGACATTGCGCGACGACCCGGCGGACGCCGAGACGCTCAGCCACAAGCTTCTCGTCCGCGCCGGATACGTGCGCCGCAACGCCGCCGGCATCTGGACCTGGCTGCCGCTCGGCAAGAAGGTCCTGGACAACATCTCCACCGTCGTACGCGAGGAGATGGACGCCATCGGCGCGCAGGAGGTCCTGCTGCCGGCGCTGCTGCCCAAGGACGCGTACCAGGCGAGCGGGCGCTGGGAGGAGTACGGCGACCTGCTGTTCCGCCTCAAGGACCGCAAGGGCGGCGAGTACCTGCTCGGCCCGACCCACGAAGAGATCTTCACGCAGACGGTCAAGGACCAGTGCACGTCCTACAAGGACCTGCCGGTGATGCTCTACCAGATCCAGACCAAGTACCGCGACGAGGCCCGCCCCCGCTCCGGCGTGCTGCGCGGCCGCGAGTTCCAGATGAAGGACTCGTACTCCTTCGACACCACCGACGAGGGCCTCGCCGAGTCGTACGCCCTGCACCGCGCCGCCTACCAGAAGATCTTCGCGCGCCTCGGGCTCGACTACCGGATCGTCTCCGCCGTCTCCGGCGCGATGGGCGGCTCGGCCTCCGAGGAGTTCCTGGCGCCGGCCGCCGCCGGTGAGGACACCTTCGTGGACTGCCCGGCGTGCGACTACGCCGCCAACACCGAGGCCGTGACGTTCGTTGCCACCCCCGTCGACGGCTCCGCGCACGGCCCCGTCGAGGAGCTGGCCACCCCCGACACCCCCACCATCGAGTCCCTCGCCGCGCACCTCGGCGTCCCGGCTTCCGCCACCCTGAAGAACCTCCTGGTCAAGGTGGACGGCGAGATCGTCGCCGTCGGCGTGCCCGGTGACCGCGAGGTGGACCTCGGCAAGCTCGGCGAGCACCTCGCGCCGGCCGTCGTGGAGCTCGTGACGGCCGAGGACTTCGAGGGCCGCCCCGACCTCGTACGCGGCTACGTCGGCCCGCAGGGCCTGGAGAAGGTCCGCTACATCGCCGACCCGCGCGTCGCGCCCGGCACGGCGTGGATCACCGGGGCGAACAAGGCGGACGCGCACGCGAAGAACGTCGTCGCGGGCCGCGACTTCGAGGTCGACGACTACCTCGACGTGGTCGTCGTCGAAGAGGGCGACCCCTGCCCGTCCTGCGGCGCCGGGCTCACCCTCGACCGCGCGATCGAGATCGGCCACATCTTCCAGCTGGGCCGCAAGTACGCCGACACCTTCCAGCTCGACGTTCTCGGCAAGGAGGGCAAGCCGGTACGGGTCACCATGGGCTCGTACGGCATCGGCGTCTCCCGCGCAGTGGCGGCCCTCGCCGAGCAGACGGCGGACGACAAGGGGCTGTGCTGGCCCGCCGAGATCGCCCCGGCCGACGTGCACGTCGTCGCGGCGGGCAAGGCGGCGCAGATCGAGGCGGCGCTCGACGCGGCGGAGCAGCTGCGGGCGGCGGGGCTTCGGGTCCTGGTCGACGACCGGGCGGGCGTCTCGCCCGGCGTCAAGTTCACGGACGCGGAGCTGATCGGTGTGCCGCAGATCCTCGTCGCGGGGCGGCGGGTCGCCGAGGGCGTCTTCGAGCTGAAGGACCGTCGCAGTGGCGAGCGCGAGGAGCTGCCGCTGGCCGAGGCGATCGCACGCCTCAGCGCCTGACGGCGCGTTGACCGGGTCCCGGGCCGCCTTGCCCTTGGCAGGGCGGCCCGCCCGGGGTCCGGGGCGGAGCCCCGTTACCCCGCTTTGATGTGCGGGCCGTGGTCGCGTCTCGCACAGTTCCCCGCGCCCCTGGGTGGGTTGTCCTTGGCGGTATGCCCAGCGTGGGCATCCTCAGCCTGTCCGGCGTTTGAGGACGAGGGCCCTTCAGGCCCGAAACGGGGTCTGGGGCGGAGCCCCAGGGACCCCGGCTGCGGGCCGTGCGTGGCTGGTCGCGCAGTTCCCCGCGCCCCTCAGCTGCTCGGCGCCGCCCGGCATGCAGATCCTGAGCCCGTCCGGCTACCTGCCTAGGGCGGTGTCAGAGCCAGGTGGCGAATTCCAGGAGGAGTTCGGCATCCTGGTGGCGGCCCGCCGCGCGCGCCCGCAGGCCCGACTCCACCGCGCGGAACAGCGTCCACCCGTGCAGCCGTGCCGGGTCCACGTCCAGGGAGTCGGCCAGTTTGCCGACCCGGCGGCGGGCCGCGGACGCCCCGCTCGGCGCCGCGATCAGGTCCTCCACCCGGTCCCGTACCAACCGCGCCAGATCGTAGGCCCGCTCACCCACCAGCGGCTCGGGCCCGACTGTCAGCCACGGCACCCGCTCGCCCGAAAGCACCTTGCTCTGGCGGAAGTTGCCGTGCAGAAGCAGCAACTCCGGTGTGGAGGCGGCGAGTTCGTCGCGCGCCGTCAGCGCCGCCGCGACGAGCGGGGCCAGTTCGGGGTCCTGTGGCGCCCGCATCGGCACGCTCTGGCGCTCCGTGCGCTCGGCCACCGTCTCGAAGGCGTGGCCCCCGGGCGGCTCGACCCACAGCCGGCGTACCGTCCCGGCCGCCTCCAGGAGCGCCTTCGCCTCGGGCAGCGAGCGCAGCGACACCTCGGGGTGCAGCCGCTCCACGAGGAGCGCGTCGTCGTCACCGTCGTCGTCGTCGAGGAGCTGGGCCGCGCCCCAGCCGTTCCAGTGCGCGAGAGCCGCGCGTTCCAGGTCGGGGCGGGCGAAGGCGGGGGCGACCTTGAGGGCGGCGGGGGCGCCGTCCGGGCGGTGTACGAGGGCGACCAGGCTGGAGCGGCCGCCGGGGGCCTGCACCCGGTCGACGGCGAGCCCGCGCCGCGCGGCCGCGTCCGCCGCCAGCTCCGGCAGCCGGCCGAGCCAGGGCCCGGCCAGCTCGTCCCCGTACGTCTCGCCGAGCGCGCGTACCAGCCGCTCAGGCGGTTCGAAAGCCATACGTGTATTGCCCCTTGCTCAGGTACTGGCTGGTGGAACTCGGGTACTCGCCGGTGGAACTCAGGTACTGGCCGGCGGGACCGGCGCGCTCGGTCGTTCCGCGAGCCCAGGAAAGGCTACGCTCCCGCCCCGCCAGCGCACGGCCCGTACCGCGGCCTCCCGCAGGGCCGCGGCCGCGTCCCGGCGCAGCGCGCCCTCGGCGGAGCGGACGAGGTCGGAGTAGGCGCCCGCGACCCGGTCCTCCAGGTCGGCGGCGAGCCGCAGCGCCGTGGCCGCGTCGGGCACCGCGAACGGCAGCGCGTACGCCGCGGCCGCGGCCACCGGCGATCCGCCCAGGTCACGCACCGTACGGGCCAGTGAATCGCGGCGGGAGCGGTGCGCGGTCACGGCGTCGTGGGCCTCGGTGGCGCGGGCGCCGGAGAGCCGGCCGCCGAGCACCCCGTACCCGTACACGGCCGCGTGCTCGGCGGCCAGCGCGGCCTGCGCCGCGTCGAGGGGCTCGGCCATCAGGCACCACCGGTGAGGAGATAGGCGTGGCCGGCGCCGGACGCCGAAACCGAGGCGAGCAGCCGGGCGAGCTCCGGCGGCGCGGTGGCGAGCGCCGTCAACTGGGCGTCGGAGGTGCGGCGTTCGGCGTCCGCGAGCTCTTTGACGGCGTCGTCGGCGTCGGCGGGGACCGTCGACACCGTGTTCGGGGCCGAGGGCGAAGGGGTGGCCGGGTGCGAGGCGGAGGGGGAGGGCGGCGCCGGCTCCAGCGCCGTGACGTGCTGGGCGCTCTGGTCGCGCAGCGGCGCGAGCCGGGTCCGCAGCGCCGGGTGCATCGCGAGCACCGCGTCGTACTGGGCGACCAGCGCCCGGCTGGCGGCGGAGGTGCTGGCCCGCAGCGCCGTCTCCGCGCGGGCCGCCGCCTCGCGGGCCCCGGCGGCGCCGCTCTCGGACGGGCCCTGCGAGCAGCCGGCCAGCAGGCCCGCCGTTGCCACTCCCGTCACGGCCAGCACGCGCCGTCGTGTGGTCCCCGGGTGCCCCACGTGTCACTCCTTGCGCCGCCGGTCCGCCGGTGACCGAGTGATCACCGCAGGCGAGCGTACCCGCGGGCCCGGGGCCGTGGACGGCAACACCCTTCCGGACCGGATACCCTTTGATCTGACGGCGGCGGTCCGAGGGCGGCCACCGTGCGCGACGACGATCCCCCACAACAGCAGACGCGGCCGAGGAGTCACCCGGATGAGCACGACCCAGAGCGACAGGCTGCGCGGTCTCGTTGAACCGCTCGTCAGCGCGAAGGATCTGGACCTCGAAGAGATCGAGGTGGCCCGGGCAGGCCGCCGGCGCGTGCTGCGGATCGTGGTCGACTCCGACGAGGGCGTGGAGCTCGACACCTGCGCCGAAGTGAGCCGGGCCGTCTCCGAACTGCTCGACGAGAGCGACGCCATGGGCGAGGACGAGTACGTCCTCGAAGTGACGTCTCCCGGCGCCGAGCGCCCCCTCACCGAACTCCGGCACTACCTGCGGGCCACCGGGCGCCTCGCCCGGCTCCAGCTGCACAGCGGCGACGAGCTGGTCGCGCGCATCCTCAAGGCCGACGACGACGGCATCGACGCCGAGATCCCGGGTGTGAAGGGGCGCAAGCCCACCGCCCGCCGGATCGGCTTCGCCGAGATCGCCAAGGCGCGGGTCGAGATCGAGTTCAACCGCAAGGACGGAAAGAACGAGATCGCGGCAGACAGCGAGAACGACATCTCTGACGACAGTGACATCGAACGTCACATCGACAACGACAACGAAGAGGAGGCGTAGCCGTGGACATCGACATGAGTGCCCTGCGGGGCCTGGTCCGGGAGAAGGAGATCTCCTTCGACCTGCTGGTCGAGGCGATCGAGTCGGCGCTCCTCATCGCCTACCACCGCACCGAGGGCAGCTTCCGGCGTGCGCGCGTGAAGCTCGACCGTGAGAACGGTCATGTCACGGTGTGGGCGAAGGAAGACCCGGCCGATCTCGAAGAGGGTCAGGAGGCCAAGGAGTTCGACGACACCCCCTCCGACTTCGGCCGGATCGCGGCGAGCACCGCCAAGCAGGTCATCCTGCAGCGCCTGCGCGACGCCGAGGACGACATCACCTTCGGTGAGTTCGCCGGGCGTGAGGGCGACGTCATCACCGGCGTCGTCCAGCAGGGCAAGGACCCCAAGAACGTCCTGGTCGACATCGGCAAGATGGAGGCCATGCTGCCGGTGCAGGAGCAGGTGCCGGGCGAGGAGTACACGCACGGGCTGCGCCTTCGCACGTACGTCGTGCGGGTGGCGAAGGGCGTGCGCGGTCCGTCCGTGACGCTGTCGCGGACCCACCCGAACCTCGTCAAGAAGCTGTTCGCGCTCGAGGTCCCGGAGATCGCCGACGGTTCGGTCGAGATCTCCGCGATCGCCCGCGAGGCCGGTCACCGTACGAAGATCGCGGTGCGCTCCACGCGCAGCGGCCTCAACGCCAAGGGCGCCTGCATCGGCCCGATGGGCGGCCGGGTCCGCAATGTGATGGCCGAACTTCACGGTGAGAAGATCGACATCGTGGACTGGTCGGACGACCCGGCCGAGATGGTGGCCCACGCGCTCTCTCCGGCCCGGGTCTCCAAGGTCGAGGTCGTGGACCTCGCGGCCCGCTCCGCCCGGGTGACCGTGCCGGACTACCAGCTCTCGCTCGCCATCGGCAAGGAGGGCCAGAACGCCCGCCTCGCCGCGCGGCTGACCGGCTGGCGCATCGACATCCGCCCGGACACCGAGCAGCCGGACGAGGACTGACCGGTCGGGCGGGAATAAAAAGTGGCCCTGCCCCGGTTCGACGGGGCAGGGTGAAGCTTTCTGGACAACAACCGTTCGATTTTTGCCCCCAAGGGGTGAGGTCGCTACGGGGAGGTAGACTAAACGTGTCTGGCCGGACGCATGCCCGCGCCTGCCCTGAGCGAACCTGCGTGGGTTGCCGGGAGCGAGCGGCCAAGAGCGATCTGCTGCGCATCGTGGCGATCGAGGGTGCTTGCGCCCCCGATCCTCGCGGTACGCTGCCCGGCCGGGGTGCGTACATCCACCCCGCCTCGGTCTGTCTCGACCAGGCGGTCCGCCGCCGGGCGTTCTCCAGGGCCTTCAAGGTCAAGGAAGCGCTCGACACCGCGGACATGCGGCACTACGTCGAGCAGGCGGCAACGTAAGAAGAAGTACGGCACGGAATCCCGTGCGGTCAGGTACCTCGCGAGTTGGAAGTAGGTCGAGATTGCGATGAGCACTCGATGAGTACGCGATGAGTACGCCCATGAAGTAGCGACGGTCCGGCGGTAACCCGGACCTAAAAGGAGCGAAGTGGCTAAGGTCCGGGTATACGAACTCGCCAAGGAGTTCGGGGTGGAGAGCAAGGTCGTCATGGCCAAGCTCCAAGAACTCGGTGAATTCGTCCGTTCGGCGTCCTCGACGATCGAGGCGCCGGTTGTACGCAAGTTGACTGACGCACTGCAGGGGCCCGGCGGCAACGCCGGCAAGTCCGCTGCCAAGCCCGGCGCGCCCCGCAAGGCCGCGCCTGCCAAGCCCGCGGCGCCCGCCGCGGCACGTCCCGCTGCTCCGAAGCCCGGCGCCCCGGCCCCCAAGCCGGCCCCCGCCGCGCCCACGGCCCCCGCCGCGCCGGTCACCCCGGCCCCGGCGAGCAGCACCCCCTCTACTCCGGCTTCTCCGGCTCCGGCCGCCTCGGGCCCCCGCCCGGGTCCGAAGCCCGCACCGGCCAAGCCGGCCCCGGTCACCCCGGTGCCCGCCGCCGAGTTCTCGGCTCCGGCTCCGGCCCAGCCCGCGGCGCCCTCCCAGGCCCCGCGTCCCGCAGGCGCCACCCCCGGCCCGCGTCCCGCCGCGTCCCGTCCGGCTCCGGCCGGCGGTCAGCGTGACGGTGGCCAGCGCGATGGCGGCCAGCGCGACGGTGGCCGTGGTGGCGACCGTCCGGCCCGCCCCGCGGGTCAGGGCGCACCCCGTCCGGGCGGTGCCCGTCCGGCCGGTCCGCGTCCCGGCAACAACCCCTTCACCTCGGGTGGCTCCACCGGAATGGCGCGCCCGCAGGCGCCCCGTCCCGGCGGCGGCGCACCCCGTCCCGGCGGCGGCGCCGGTGCCCCCGGTGGCGCCCCGCGTCCGCAGGGCGGCCCCGGCGGCGCTCCGCGTCCGCAGGGTCAGGGTGCGGGCCGTCCGAGCCCGGGCGGCATGCCCCGTCCGCAGGGCGGCGCCCCTCGCCCGGGCGGTGCCCCGGGTGGTAACCGTCCCAACCCCGGCATGATGCCGCAGCGTCCCGCCGCGGCCCCGCGTCCCGGTGGCGGCCCCGGTGGCCGTGGACCCGGTGGCCCCGGTGGCCGTCCGGGTGGCGGCGGCGGTGCCGGTCGTCCCGGTGGCGGCGGCGGCTTCGCCGGCCGTCCGGCCGGTCCCGGTGGCGGCGGTCGTCCCGGTGGCGGCGGCGGCTTCGGCGGCCCCCGTCCGGGTGGCGGCGCTCCCGGTGGTGGCGGCGGCTTCGGCGGTCGTCCCGGATTCCAGGGCCGTCCCGGTGGCCCGGGTGCCCGTGGCGGCACGCAGGGTGCCTTCGGCCGTCCCGGCGGGCCCGCCCGTCGTGGTCGCAAGTCGAAGCGTCAGAGGCGCCAGGAGTACGAGGCCATGCAGGCCCCGTCGGTGGGCGGCGTCATGCTGCCCCGCGGCAACGGACAGTCCGTCCGCCTGTCGCGCGGTGCTTCGCTGACCGACTTCGCCGAGAAGATCGGCGCCAACCCGGCGTCGCTCGTCGGCGTGATGATGAACCTCGGCGAGATGGTCACCGCCACGCAGTCCGTCTCGGACGAGACGCTGAAGCTGCTCGCGGACGAGATGAACTTCATCCTCGAGATCGTCAGCCCCGAGGAGGAGGACCGCGAGCTGCTCGAGTCCTTCGACATCGAGTTCGGTGAGGACGAAGGTGGCGAGGAGTCCCTCGTCGCGCGTCCGCCGGTCGTGACCGTCATGGGTCACGTCGACCACGGTAAGACCCGCCTTCTGGACGCGATCCGCAAGACGAACGTCATCGCGGGCGAGGCCGGCGGCATCACGCAGCACATCGGTGCGTACCAGGTCGCCACCGAGGTCAACGGCGAGGACCGCCGCATCACCTTCATCGACACCCCGGGTCACGAGGCGTTCACCGCCATGCGTGCCCGTGGTGCCAAGTCCACCGACATCGCGATCCTCGTGGTGGCGGCGAACGACGGTGTGATGCCCCAGACGATCGAGGCGCTGAACCACGCCAAGGCGGCCGACGTGCCGATCGTGGTCGCGGTCAACAAGATCGACGTCGAGGGCGCGGACCCGACCAAGGTGCGCGGTCAGCTCACCGAGTTCGGTCTGGTGGCCGAGGAGTACGGCGGCGACACGATGTTCGTCGACATCTCCGCCAAGCAGGGCCTCAACATCGAGTCCCTCCTGGAGGCCGTCGTCCTCACCGCCGACGCCTCGCTCGACCTGCGGGCCAACCCGGAGCAGGACGCGCAGGGCATCGCGATCGAGTCCCACCTGGACAAGGGCCGCGGCGCCGTCGCGACCGTCCTGGTCCAGCGCGGCACGCTGCGGGTCGGCGACACGATGGTCGTGGGCGACGCCTACGGCCGGGTGCGCGCCATGCTCGACGACAAGGGCGAGAACGTGGAAGAGGCGGGTCCCTCGACCCCGGTCCTCGTCCTCGGTCTCACCAACGTCCCGGGCGCCGGCGACAACTTCCTGGTGGTCGACGAGGACCGTACGGCCCGTCAGATCGCCGAGAAGCGTGCCGCCCGTGAGCGCAACGTCCGCTTCGCCCGCAAGGGTGTGCGGTTCTCCCTGGAGAACCTGGACGAGGCCCTCAAGGCCGGTCTGGTGCAGGAACTCAACCTCATCATCAAGGGCGACGCGTCCGGTTCGGTGGAGGCCCTCGAGTCCTCGCTGCTCCAGCTCGACGTCGGCGACGAGGTCGACATCCGTGTCCTGCACCGCGGTGTGGGTGCGGTCACCGAGTCCGACATCAACCTGGCGACCGGTTCCGACGCGATCGTCATCGGCTTCAACGTCCGCGCTGCGGGCCGCGCGGCCCAGATGGCGGACCGCGAAGGCGTCGACGTCCGGTACTACTCGGTCATCTACCAGGCGATCGAAGAGATCGAAGCGGCCCTCAAGGGCATGCTCAAGCCGGAGTACGAAGAGGTCGAGCTCGGCACGGCGGAGATCCGCGAGGTCTTCCGCTCGTCCAAGCTGGGCAACATCGCCGGTGTCCTGGTCCGGTCGGGCGAGGTCAAGCGCAACACCAAGGCGCGCCTGCTCCGTGACGGCAAGGTCATCGCGGAGAGCCTCAACATCTCGGGCCTGCGTCGCTTCAAGGACGACGTCACCGAGATCCGCGAAGGGTTCGAGGGCGGTATCAACCTCGGCAACTTCAACGACATCAAGATCGACGACGTCATCGCGACGTACGAGATGCGCGAGAAGCCGCGCGGCTAGTCCGCGAGGCTGACCCGTACCTCAGCAGTCGGGGCCGATCGGCGGGAAGATTATTTCCGTCGATCGGCCCCGGCCGTTCCGGTACGGTTCTGATGTCTCCGCCAAGGCTTTGGCGGGGTCCTCTAACCCGTACCGGCGGGACATCCGGACATCCATGTATGTGGGGACGCTGTCCTTCGATCTGCTCCTCGGCGACGTACGGTCGCTGAAGGAGAAACGCTCCGTCGTCCGGCCGATCGTGGCCGAGCTCCAGCGCAAGTACGCGGTGAGCGCGGCGGAGGTGGGCGACCAGGAGCTGCACCGCAGGGCCGAGATCGGCCTGGCGGTGGTGTCCGGGGACACCGGGCACCTGACGGACGTACTCGACCGGTGCGAGCGGCTTGTCGCCGGCCGGCCCGAGGTGGAGCTGCTCTCGGTGAGACGCAGGCTCCACGGCGACGAAGACTGAACACCGAGCAAGGCTTGAGAAGGAGAAGGACCAGTGGCCGACAACGCGCGGGCGAAGAAGCTGGCGGACCTCATCCGAGAGGTGGTGGCCGAGAAGCTGCTGCGTGGCGTCAAGGACCCGCGCCTCGGAACACACGTCACCATCACGGACACCCGGGTCACCGGCGACCTGCGGGAGGCCACGGTCTTCTACACGGTGTACGGGGACGACGAGGACCGGGCCGCCGCCGCGGCCGGCCTGCAGAGCGCCAAGGGCATCCTGCGCTCCGCGGTCGGGGCCGCCGCCGGAACGAAGTTCACGCCCACCCTGACGTTCATCGCGGACGCGCTCCCCGAGAACGCCAAGACCATCGAGAACCTCCTCGACAAGGCGCGGGCCTCCGACGCCGCGGTGCGCGAGGTGTCCTCGGGCGCCCAGTTCGCCGGTGACGCCGACCCGTACAAGAAGCCCGGCGACGAGGACGACGCCACCGAATGAGCACCGCAGCAAAGACGCCCGACGGCCTGGTCATTGTCGACAAGCCGTCGGGCTTCACTTCGCACGACGTCGTGGCCAAGATGCGCGGCATCGCCAGGACCCGCCGCGTCGGCCACGCCGGCACCCTCGACCCGATGGCGACCGGCGTGCTCGTCCTCGGCGTTGAGCGCGCCACCAAGCTCCTCGGCCACCTCGCCCTGACCGAGAAGGAGTACCTCGGTACGATCCGGCTCGGCCAGGACACCGTCACCGACGACGCCGAGGGCGAGATCATCTCGTCCACCGACGCCTCGAAGGTGACCCGCGAGGGCATCGACGCCGGGGTCGCCGAGCTGACCGGCGCCATCATGCAGGTGCCGTCGAAGGTCTCCGCGATCAAGATCGACGGCAAGCGGTCGTACGCGCGGGTGCGCGGCGGCGAGGAGTTCGAGATTCCGGCCCGCCCGGTGACCGTCTCTTCCTTCCGCGTCTACGACGTCCGCGAGGCCGTCGCCGAGGACGGCACGGCCGTCGTCGACCTGGTCGTCTCCGTCGTCTGCTCCTCGGGCACCTACATCCGCGCGCTCGCCCGCGACCTCGGGGCCTCGCTCGGTGTCGGCGGCCACCTCACGGCGCTGCGCCGCACCCGCGTCGGCCCCTACGGCATCGACGCCGCCCGCACCCTGGACCAGCTCCAGGAGGACCTCACCGTGATGCCGGTCGCCGATGCCGCGGCCGCCGCCTTCGCGCGCTGGGACGTCGACCAGCGGCGCGGCGGGCTGCTGCTCAACGGCGTACGCCTGGAGATGCCCGACGAGTACGAGGCGGGCAAGCCGGTCGGCGTTTTCGGACCCGGGGGCGCGTTCCTCGCGCTGGTCGAGAACCAGAAGGGCAAGGCCAAGAGCCTCGCCGTCTTCGGCTGAGCGGGCCGCCGGGGCGGGTCATCGGGACGGCCCGCCGGGGAGGCGACCAGGGCGCGCCGCCGAGGACGCCCGGCCGTGATCCGCGGCGGGGCGCCGGGCCGTGGTCCGCGCGCCCACCGTGGAGCGGGCGGCCGGCCCGCTCCACGATCCCCCTCGTCAGGGGTCTATCCGCCGGACCTGCGGGATTCACCCCTTCGAGCGGGCGCTCGGAGTGAACCGCAGGAGCACATGGGGCGCTTTCCCTCGGAGACCTTCTCGGGCGGATCACCCCAGAACTACCGTTTCGGACATGGGACGCGGGGCTGGCGGCGAGGAGGGGGAGACGCTTGTACGGATCTGCGATCTGGCGGGGCGCACCCGGGGAACAGGGTTCGTCGCCGACGACCAAGGGACCGTCGTCACCAGCCACGAGGCCGTCGACGGGCTGAGCCGCGTCGTCCTGCACGCGCCCGGCGAGCGGACCTGGCTCGCCGAGGCCGACGATCTCACCCCGCTGCCCGAGGCGGGCCTCGCCCTCGTCCGCACCGACGGGCTCGGGGTGCGGCCGCTGCCCATCTCCCCGCGCGCCGACACCGGCGCGGGCACCTATGTGCGGGTCGCCGCCCACGGCTGGCGCGAGGCACGCGTCCTCGGCACCTCCGCCGTCACCTACACCGCCACCGACCGTTTCCATCTCCTGTGCGGCGTACTGGAGTTGGCGATCGGCACCGCCGGCAGCGAGGCGATGCGGCTCGGCGGCGAAGCCAGCGGGGGCCCCGTCGTCGACCCGGTGACCGGAGCCGTCCTCGGGGTGGTGGGGACCGCGCTGCACGCGGCACACCCCGCCTCCGGCTTCGCCGTGCCGCTGCGCGCCGCGCACGGACCGCTCGCCGCACTGCTGCGGCGCAACGCCGCCACCGTCCCCGCCTACGGCCCCGATCTCAACCTGGCCGGGGCGCTCCAGCTCGCCGCCATCTCCGTGGGATCCGTGGGCGGCCCCAGCGCCTGGCAGGACCCGGTGGAACGGCCCGCCACGCTGAGCGAGTTCGCGGCGTTCTGTGCGGGCGAGGCCCTGGTGCTCGGCCTCGTCGGCGACCCCGGGACCGGCCGCACCACCCAACTCACCGCGCTCGCCGCCCGCCGGGCCCGCGGCGCCGAACCCGCGCCGACGCTGTGGCTGCGCGGCGCGGACCTGCGGGCCGACGACACCTCGGTGGCCGACGCCGTCACCCGCGCCCTGCACCAGGCGGCGCGGATCGTCGCCGCCCCCACGGCGCCCGGGCAGGGAGCGGCCACCCCCGACCGGGTGGCGCGGCTCGCCCTCGACGCCGGGCGGCCGCTGGTCGTCCTGCTCGACTCGCCGGAGGAGATGCCGCCGGTGCTCGCCCACCGGCTCGACGCCTGGACCACGGCGACCGTCGAATGGCTCGGTGCGGCCGGGGCGCGCATGGTCGTCGCCTGCCGGCCCGAACACTGGGAACAGGCCGGCGCGCACTACCCGCGGGGCGCCCTGCACGAGGCCCCGCAGCCCCGCCTGCCGGACGCCGTCCGCATCGGCGACCTCGACCACGAGGAAGCGGAGCGGGCCCGGGAGCGCTACGCCATCCCCGAGGGCGCACTCGCCGAGCGCGACGCCCGGCACCCGCTGACGCTGCGGCTGCTCGCCGAGGTGCGGGCCGCGCTCCCCGACGGCGTCGAGGGCAGGCCCGACCGTGAGGAGGTCTTCGCCGCCCACCTCGACCTGATGTGCCTGCGGATCGCGGTACGCGTCGCGGCCTCCGCCCGTCCGCCGGTGCGCGGAAACGCGGTGCGGCGCCTCGCGGCCCGGGTGGCCGGACAGGTGCACGAAGCGGCCCGGCGCTGCCTCGGCCCCGGCCAGGGCGAGCTCGACCGGGAGTCGTTCGAGGAGATCTTCCCGTGGCGTACGGGGGCGGCGTCCGCGGTGCTCACCGAGGGGCTGATCGTGCCGGCCGGCTCCGGCTACCGGTTCGCCCACGAGGAGTTCGCCGACTGGGTGCAGGCGGCCCACCTCGACCTCGACGCCGCGCTGTACGCCCTGGTGCACCGCTGGTACGACGGAAGCGACCAGGAGCCCCGGCGGAGCACCGTGCGGCTCCCCTCGCGCCCCGCCGTCAGCGCCGTCCCGCCGGGCCATGTGCCGCCCCCGCCGGGGTCCGGTCCCGCCCCCGCCGCCCGCTCCCTGCCGGTGCCCCGGCACCGCGTCGGCCCCGTACTCGAAGCCCTGCTGCTGCTCGCGAGCGAACAGGGATCCACTCAACTCGCCCTGCGACTCACGGAGTTGGTCGACGTACTCGACCGGACACCGGCGGCCGGCTTTGGGGGCGACCGTGTCGCCGACGCCCAGTGGTGGGCGGTGCGCCTGCTCACCGAAACACTGCTGCGCGTTCCCGACGTACGGCCCTACCAGGAGGTGCTGCGGCTGCTCGCGGACCGGGTCAGCCGCCGCTCGGTGGGGGAGGGAGGGCCCGCACACCTGGGCCCGCTCGGGGAGTTCGGGCCCTGGTTCTGGCTGCGGCTGGGCCTCGGCGAGGCCGACCGGTTCGACCTGCTGCGCCGTCTGGTGCCCGCCGACGGGGTGCCCGGCGCCACGCCCGGCTGGGAGCGGTACCTGGACGCCGTCGACCGCCGGCTCGCGGCGGACCCGACCACCGTACAGCCGCTGCTGTGCCGCTGGTTCACCGACGAACGGCCGCTGCCCGTGCCCGAAGGGGCGCCCGTGCGGCCCACCGTCGCCCGGGCCGCGCAGGCCCTCCTGTACACGCGCCGCACCCTCGCCGTCGACGACCTCACCGAAGCGCTCGTCGCCACCGGACACGCCTGCGCCGAGGAACTCCTCGCGCAGCTCGCCGAGGACGAACCGTCGGCGCTGTGCCGCGCCGTGGACCGCTGGGCCCACGACGAGCGGCCCGAGAGACGCGCCGCGGCCGCCGCCCACGGGCCCCGGGTCGCCCCGCGGGTGCGCACCGCGGCCGACCGCGACCTGCTGCGCTACGCCGCCCTCGCCCTCCTCGCCCGCCGCGAGGACACCCCGCTGCACGGCGCGGCACTCGACCTCCTGATCCGCGACCCCCGCACCCGCGACCGCCACCTCGACCGGGCGCTCACCCGCTACGCAGCGAACGACCCCGCACTCACCGCCGCCGCCCTGGCCGCGGCCCTCCCCACCCACCCCGAGCCCGTCCTCGCCGCCTTCCAGGCGCGACTGCGCACGGCCGGCGCCGGCACCGCCGGCCTTCTCGCGGCGCTCGCCGAGGTCGACACTCCGGCGTTGGCCCGCCGCGCCGCCGCCCTCGTCCAGGAACACGCCGAGCACCACCCCGAGGCGGCCGGGCAGATCGCGGCCTTCGTGGACCGGCGCCTGGCCTGCGGTCCCGCGGCCCGCGCGGTGCTCTTCCCGATGGTGACCAGCCTGCTGCGGGGCAGCGGCCACCCCGAGGTGCGGTGCGCGCTCGCCCCCGTCCTCGCCGCGCCCGGCGCCCGGGCCTCCCGGCCGCTGCGCGCCGAGCTGCTCGACGTGCTCCTCGCGTTCGAGCGGTACGCCGCGCGGGACCTGGCCGTCGTGGAGGCCCTGCTGCACGCTGCCGCACACGGCTCGGAGCAGCGGGCCGAGGCGCGCACCCACGACCTCGTGCACCGCACCGGGCTCCTCTTCGCCCGTACGCCCGAGGGTGCGGCGACCTTCGACAGGAGGCTCGTCGAGCTGTGCGAGGAGGTGCCCGGCTTCGCCGCGCAGGTCGCCGGATGGCTGCTCCAGGCTCCCCACGAATGGGCCCCGGTGGTCGGCCCCGGCGCCCGCCGCGCCGTGGAGTCGCTGGGCACTCCCATGCCGATGCGTTCCCGGGGCGCCGGGCATGGCAGTCTTAGACCTGCATAACGCGTAAGGGTCAACGACGTACACGGGTTCGAGGAGCGGTCACAGTGCAGCGCTGGCGTGGCTTGGAGGACATCCCCCAGGACTGGGGACGCAGCGTCGTCACCATCGGCTCCTACGACGGGGTGCACCGCGGACACCAGCTGATCATCGGGCGGGCCGTGGAGCGCGCCCGCGCCCTGGGCGTGCCGTCCGTCGTGGTCACCTTCGACCCGCACCCCAGCGAGGTCGTACGCCCCGGCAGCCACCCGCCGCTGCTCGCCCCGCACCACCGGCGTGCGGAGCTCATGGCGGACCTCGGTGTCGACGCGATTCTCATCCTCCCCTTCACCAGTGAGTTCTCGAAGCTCTCCGCCGCCGACTTCGTGGTGAAGGTGCTCGTCGACAAGTTGCACGCCAAACTCGTCGTGGAGGGCCCCAACTTCCGCTTCGGCCACAAGGCCGCGGGCAACGTCGAGGTCCTCGCCGAACTCGGCCGCGGCCACGACTACGAGGTCGAGGTCATCGATCTGCGGGTGCGCGGCGAGGCCGGCGGCGGCGAGCCGTTCTCCTCCACCCTGACCCGCCGTCTGGTCACCGAGGGCGACATCGAGGGCGCCGCCGAGATCCTCGGCCGCCCGCACCGCGTCGAGGGCGTCGTCGTACGCGGTGCCCAGCGCGGCCGCGAACTCGGCTACCCCACGGCCAATGTCGAGACCCTGCCGCACACCGCGATCCCCGCCGACGGCGTCTACGCGGGCTGGCTCACTGCGGACAACGAGCGGATGCCCGCCGCGATCTCGGTCGGCACCAACCCCCAGTTCGACGGCACCGAGCGCACGGTGGAGGCGTACGCCATCGACCGCGTCGGCCTCGACCTGTACGGCCTGCACGTCGCCGTCGACTTCCTCGCCTATGTGCGCGGCATGGCCAAGTTCGACTCCATCGAGGACCTCCTCGAAGCGATCGGCAACGACGTGAAGCGGTCCACGGAACTGATCGAGGCGTACGAGGCCGAGCGCGGCCAGTAGGAGCGGCCAGTAGTAATCGACTTGCGGCCCGCCCCGGCGGGAGGGCAGGGTCTGGATCATGCTTGAACTCCGCACTGTGAAACAGGACGACTGGCCTTGTTGGCGAGAGGTGCGACTGGCCGCGCTGGCTGAAGCGCCCTACGCGTTCGGATCGACGCTGGCCCAGTGGCAGGGCTCCGGCGACCGAGAGGAACGCTGGCGGGCCCGGCTGTCGATTCCTGGCGCGCACGATCTCATCGCGCTTCTCGACGGCCTTCCGGTGGGCATAACCAGCGGGGTGCCGGGCGAGGGAGCGGAGGCTGTGGAGTTGATCTCGATGTGGGTCGACCCCACGGCCCGGGGCAAAGGCGTGGGTGACCACCTGATCCAGGCGGTCGAGCGATGGGCGGTGGAGCGCGGTGCCACGACGCTGCGGTTGTCCGTCATGCCGGACAACCACAAGGCGACCGCGCTGTATGAGCGGCACGGTTTCACGGACACGGGTGAGCCCGGCGATCTGCTGCCCGATGGGGTGGGCAGGGAGCGGGTCATGGCGAAGAGCCTGGCCGCTGTCTGATCTCCCCATTCAGCCCCGGTCAACGGGCGGGTCCTGACCGGCTGCGGCGTCGCCCGGCGGAGCCAACCGGTCAAGTCCCGGTCAATCACTGATCCGAAACCGTCCAAGTCCTGGCATCCCTTCTGCATAGGCGCCAGGTTTGGGCGGTTTCTGGCGTAGGGGGCTCAGAACCCGCGCGTAGGTTGAACCGCGATTCAACCCACCTCACAAGGGGGAACAGCGTGGGCGACCAGCCCGTTTCCCGCCTCCTCGCCCTGATCGGCGACGCGCCGGCGCAGAGCGCACAGCAAGGCGTACCGCCGTACCACACCCCGGTGTTCGTCCCGGCCCATCCGCGCTACCCCGGCGGCGGAGCCGCGCCCTGCGTGGACTACGAACTCCTGGCAGGCTCCTCGGGCCCGCCCGTCCCGGTCGCCTTCACCAGCCTGCGTGGCCTCGTCGAAGCCCTCGGCCCGGCTCAGCCCTGGGTCGCCGTCCCGCTCGGCCCGTTCACCGAGGCGATGCGTCAGGCCAAGCTCCCCAAGGTGCGACTCGACCCGGCGGTCGGCGCCGGCGGCCGCAGATGGCGCGTCGAGGACCTGGAGCGGGCGTACGGCGGCGAGGAGACCCGGGCATGAGTGTCGACCTGAAGCTGGTCCTCGCGGACCTGAACGCGATGGCGGGCACCTTCCACAAGGCGGCCCAGGACTATCGCACGATGCACCAGAACGTGACCCCGGCGGTCGCCGGTTCCGGTGACGCCGGCTGCGACGCGGCGATCAAGTCGATGGCCGACCTCATCGCCGGCCTGCACGAAAAGCTGTCGGACCGCCTCGACGACCGCAGCGACAAACTGCGGTACGCGCACGACTCGATGCAGCGCCACGACATCGACGTGCACGGCCTGTTCGACGACCTGATGAAGGACCGCACATGACGGACAGCTGGGTCGGCGGCGACATCGGTGCGCTGCGCACCATGGGGGAGGCCTACAAGAAGGCAAAGACCGATCTGGAATCCATCGTGAAGCCGCTGGGCGGGAGTGTCGAAGAGCTCGCGAAGGACACCGCGTGGCAGGGCGAGGCGGCCGAGTCGTTCCGCGCCAAGTGGACCGAGGACGCCATGACGGCGGGCGGTTTCGCCGAACTGGTCCAGGCGACCGGCGAGATCCTCACCGACCTCGCGGACCACCTCGGCACGGCGGAGGCCGCTTTGCAGAACGCGGAGGACGTCGCGGTGCGGGCCGGAGCGCCGATCCAACCCATGGGCGTGCCGGGCCAGTTGATGACCAGCACGCACCCGGACGCGGGCGAGCAGAAGGCGATCAAGGCCCTCACCGACTACGGGACCGTACGCGACGAAATCCTGCACACCGCCCAGCAGGCCCGCCTGGACGCGGCGGAGGCGCTGCAGAAGCTGTACGCGGAAGACACCGCGGCGGTCTCACCCGGTGACAAGGTCACCATCGCGGACTATCTGCGGGGGCTTTACGCCTATGACTCGGAGCGGACGCGGAAGGCGGGCCTTGACGCGACCAAGCTGCTGGACGACGCCAAGAAGGAAGCCGACGACGCCAAGAAGGATCTGCGCGCCGAACGCAAGGCGTGGCAGAGGCAGGGCAAGGCCCTCCCGGACGACGCCGGGGCCCGCGTCGCGTACAAGGACGCGTTGAGCAAGCTCGACAGTCTGGAGACGGACATCGCCCGTGGCGAGCACGGCAGTTCGAAGCTGCCCTACGACCACGCCCTGAACACCAAGATCGCGGACGTGGCCGAGACGCTGCGGGTGGGCAGGAGCCTGGAGAGCGTTCCGGAGTTCCTGAGAGAGATCCCGGTGGTGGACGTCGCGGCGGCAAGCGTCTGCGGGCTCCTCGAAGCCAAGGACGACCATGACAAGGGGTGGTCGTGGACGCACTCCGTGGTGGTCGACGGAGGGGCGGCTCTGGGTGGGCTCGGCGCCGGAGCTGCTGTGATGGCTCTCGTGGCGACCTCGGAGGTCACGGTGCCGGTCGCTCTGGTCGCGGGGGTGGGTGGTTTCGTCGTCATCGGTGTGACCGATCTGGCCGACGAGGCATTCCACGAGCACTGGAGCGAGGACATTCACGACCACGGAGTGGTCGGCGGGGTCTGGCAGGGCACGAAGAACGTCGGCTCCAACACCTGGGGCGACCTCAAGCGGCTCGGCAGCGACGTGGGTGACGGAGCAAAGAAGGCGTGGCATGGCTTCACGAGCCTCCTCTGACAGCGCGGCCCCCGCGAAAATCCCCCTCCTGGGCACCTCCTGGTATCGGCGCGGCGTGGGCTACTGGTTCCGCCGCGTCGCGGCGGTGGGGCTGCAGATCGTCCTGGCCAGCCTGTTCGGGCTGATCCCAGTGGCGATGTGGCGGGGCGTCGAATCGGGGTTGCCGACCGGCTGGCACCGGGCGGTCAACATCGCCATGGGCGTGCTGGGCCTGGTCTTTCTGGTCCGGGGCTGGATCACGGGCCAGCGCATCGTCCGGGCGAAACTCGCCGACCCGCCCACCCCGGAGCGGGCCTGGGTCCTGCGGCGTCAGAGGCGGTCGGGGCGGGGCAGCGCGAACCCGGACTTTGGCAGGCGCGGCGGGCGGCTGTTGTTCTTCGCCCCCCTCTTCCCGCCGTGCGTGGCCTGGTGGATCGGCATGCTCTGCGGGGTCAGCTGGGTGCGCGAACTCCCCTCCGAAGTCGGCGCCCGCAACGCCCTCAACCGGCCCTGACCGCCCCCGCCCAATGGCACGCCACCTGGGCCGCCGTGCCGCCCGCCAGGACCGGGAGGTCCTCCGTGCGGCAGCGTTCCGCCACGCCCTTGCGGTCGGCCTCGCCCGAGGCCAGGACCGGGCAGCGGGCATGGAAGCGGCAGCCGTCGGGGACGCGGGACGGGTCGGGAGCCTCGCCGGTGAGGACCACCGGGTCGCCCGGGGATTCCGGCAGCACCGACAACAAGGCTTGTGTATAAGGGTGTTGAGGGCGCGTCAGGACGTGCTCGACCGGGCCTGTCTCCACGATGCGGCCCAGGTACATCACCGCCACCCGGTCCGCGATGTTCCAGGCCAGGCCGAGATCGTGGGTCACCACCAGTGCGGAGAGGCCCAGCTCGTCCCGCAGGCGCAGCAGCAGGGCCAGGATCTCGCCGCGTACCGACGCGTCGAGCGAGGCCACCGGCTCGTCCGCGACGATCAGTTCGGGCTTCAGGACGAGCGCGCCCGCGACTACCACCCGCTGGCGCTGACCCCCCGACAGCTCGTGCGGGTAGCGCAGGAAGAACCGCTCGGGTGGGCGCAGACCCGCCCGTGACAGCGCCTCGGCCACCAACTCCCGCTCGTCGCGCGGGGATCCGTGGATACGCAGGCCCTCGGCGACCGCGTCGTACACCGTGTGCCGGGGGTTGAGCGACCCGCTCGGGTCCTGGAGGACCAGCTGGACCCGTCTGCGGTACGCCTTGAGGGCGCGCGGATGGTGGTCCAGCGGGGCGCCGTCGAAGCTGACGCCGCCTGCCGTCGGGGCGACCAGGCCGAGCAGGGTGCGCGCGAGCGTCGTCTTGCCGCACCCCGACTCGCCGACCAGGGCGACGATCTCGCCCGCGCCGACGGTGAGTTCGACGCCGTCGACCGCCCGGGCCGGCGCGGCGCCACGCCGCCCGGGGAAGGTGACGTGCAGTCCCGCGGCGCTGAGGAGCGGGGCGGGCACGGTGGTCATACGGTGCTCCTCGGCGTCACAGGGTGCCCCTCGGCGTCATGCGGTGCTCCTTGGATGTCACATGCGGTGCTTCTCGCCGTCATACGGTGCTTCTCGGCGTCATGCGGTGCTCCCCGGCCAGGGCCCGGCGTGGACACAGGCCGCCCGGTGGTCCGGGCCCGCGGCGCGCAGTTCCTGGTCGGCCACGGCGCAGGCGTCGGTCGAGACCGGGCAGCGCGGGTGGAAGGTGCACCCCGGAGGGAGTGCGGACGGGTCGGGCGGATCGCCGGGAAGGCCGCGGGGCGCGCGGCGCGACGCGGGGTCGCCGATGCGCGGGAAGGCCGCGGACAGGGCCCGGCCGTAGGGGTGCCGGGCCGCTCGGTAGACCGCCCGCGCCGGACCCTCCTCGACTACGCGCCCCGCGTACATCACCGCGAGCCGGTCGCAGGTGTCGGCGAGGACGGCCAGATCGTGGCTGATCATGAGCAGGCTGATGCCCTGCTCGGCCACGAGCCGCTCGATCAGCCGCAGGATCTGCGCCTGGATCATCACGTCGAGCGCCGTCGTCGGCTCGTCCGCGACGATCAGGTCGGGGGCGCACGCAAGGGCCATCGCGATCATCACGCGCTGGCGCTGGCCGCCGGACAGTTCGTGCGGATGGGCGCTTGCGCGGGCGGCCGGCAGGCCCACCTGTTCGAGCAGCCCGGTGACCCCCTCGCGGGCCCCGGCCGGCGACGCGAGACCGTGCAGCACGATCGGCTCGGCGATCTGGTCGCCCACGCGGTGCACCGCGTTGAGCGAGTGCATCGCCCCCTGGAAGACGATGGACGCGCCCGCCCAGCGAACCGCCCGCAGCCGCCCCCACCGCATGGAAAGGACGTCCTCGCCGTCGAGAAGCACCGAGCCCGTCACCCTCGCCGACGAGGGAAGCAGCCGCAGCACCGCCATCGCGAGCGTCGACTTCCCGCACCCCGACTCGCCCGCGATGCCGAGCTTGCGGCCGGGCCCGATCGTCAGGTCGACCCCGCGCACCGCCGCCGCACCGTCGGCGTACGTGACGTGCAGGTCCTTGATCTCCAGCAGGCTCATCGCACCCCCGGCTTCGGGTTGAGGACCGCTTCGACGGCCCGGCCGCACAGCGTGAACGCCAGCGCCACCAGGGCGATCGCGATGCCGGGCGGCGCCAGGTACCACCAGTGGCCGGAGGAGACCGCGCCCGCCTCACGGGCGTCCTGGAGCATCCCGCCCCACGACACCACCGTCGGATCGCCCAGCCCCAGGAAGGCGAGGGTCGCCTCGGTGAGGATGGCGTTGGAGATGCCGAGTGTGGTCTGCGCGAGGACCAGCGGCATCACGTTCGGCAGCACATGACGGCTCATGACGTGACGGTGGCCGCCGCCGAGCGCGCGGGCCCGTTCGATGTACGGGCGCGACTCGACGGCGATGGTCTGCGCCCGTACCAGCCGGGCCGTCGTCGGCCACGACGTCACACCGATCGCCAGGACCACCGTCCACACGCTGTGCGACAGAACGGTGGCGAGCACAATTGCGAGCACCAGCGTCGGCATCACGAGGAACCAGTCGGTGATCCGCATCAGGACCGTCGACGGCCAGCCGCCGTAGTGGCCGGCGACCACCCCGGCCAGGGTGCCGATCGCCACGCTGAGAGCGGCCGCGAGCAGCCCCACCGCGAGCGAGACCCGGGCGCCCCAGACCAGCAGGCCGAGCAGCGAGCGCCCGAACTGGTCGGTGCCGAGCGGGAATTGACCGCTCGGCGACTCCAGGGCGCCGCCGGGCGCGGTGGTCACGCTCTGGATGTCGTCGCCGACGGTCAGCGGCGCCGTGAGTGCGACCAGGACGATGACGGTGAGGCCCGCCAGGCCGTACAGGCCGGCCCGGTGCGTACGGTAGGCGCGCCAGAAACGGGCCACGGAGTCGCGGCGGCGCGCCCAGGCGAGGGAGCCCGCCGTGCCGGGGGCGGCGCTCGCGGTCACCGGGCCACCCCCGGCCCGGGCGGCGGCGCGGACGAGGCCGACGTCATGAGCCCACGCTTGCAGCACGTCATGAGCCCACCCTTGCAGCACACGTCAAGAGCCCACCCTCGCATCGGTCGTCATCGGCTCCCCTCGCATCGGTCGTCATCGGCCCACCCTTGGGTCGAGCAGCGGGTAGATCAGGTCGGCCAGCAGGTTCATCACGATCATCGCGCCCGCGAACACCATGAACAGGCCCTGCACCAGAGGCAGATCGGGAACGCTCAGGGCCTGGTAGAAGAGGCTGCCGAGCCCCGGCCAGGAGAACACCGTCTCCACCAGGATCGAACCGGCCGCCACATGGCCCAGGTTGATGAAGAGCATGGTGACCGTGGGCAGCAGCGCGTTGGGCACTGCGTGGTGGCGGCGCACCGCGTCGTCGCGCAGGCCCTTCGCGCGGGCCGTCGTCAGGTAGTCGCCGCCCATCTCGTCCAGGAGCGAGGACCGCATGACCAGCAGAGTCTGCGCGTACTGCACCGCCACCAGCGTGACCACCGGAAGCACCAGGTGATGGGCGACGTCCAGGACGTGGGCGAGGCCGCTCGTGTCGCCGGACTCCATGCCCCCGGTCGGGAACAGGCCGGGGACGGGGCCCGCGCCCACCGAGAACGTGATGATGAGGAGCAGCCCGAGCCAGAACGACGGCACCGACCACAGCGTCAGCGCGAGCCCCGTGTGGAACCGGTCCCCGAGCCCGCCGCTGCGCCAGGCCGAGCGGGTGCCGAGCCAGATGCCGAGCGCCGAGTACAGGACGACGGCCGTCCCCGTCAGAAGCAGAGTCGCCGGCAGTTTCTCGGCGATGAGCGAGCCGACCGGGGCGTGGAACTGGTACGAGGTGCCCAGATCGCCCACGAGCGCCCGGCCGCAGTACTCCGTGAACTGCCGCCACAGCGGCAGATCGAGCCCGAACTGGCTTCGCAACGCGGCCAGTTGCTCCGCGGACACCTGTCGCCCATGGGTCATGGTGCGGACCGGGTCGCCGGGCACGATGCGGAACAGGAAGAAACTCGTCACGAGGACGGCGAACAGCGAGATCACCGCCCCGGCCAGCTTGCCGCCCACATACCGCAGATACCCGAGCAGCGGGCCCGCCGCCGCGAAGCGGCGACCCCGTGGGCCCGTGCGCGCCTCGACGACCGCGGCGGGTGTCTCGGCCGAACCCGCGGTCGTCATCGGCTACTCACGGTCGTCGGCGCCGGCCCGGCGGCGCAGCAGCAGGAACGAGCCGATCCCGGCCAGGACGACGGCGCCCGCGACGATGCCGAGGACGAGCCCCGCCGAAGCCCCGCCGTGCCGCTCGGCGCCCGCGGCCGGCCCGGGCACCGCCGACCACCAGCTCCAGTAGCCGTCCTGACCGTAGAGGTTGCCCGCGGCCTCGGGCATCGTCGTGATCGACGCGATCTGGTCGGTGCGGTACGCCTCGACCGCGTTGGGGTACGCCATGACGTTGATGTACCCGGTGTCGTACAGCCGTGACTCCATCCGTTTGACCAGGTCCGCCCGCTTGGCGGTGTCGTACTCCGCCAACTGCTCCGCATACAGCTCGTCGAACCGCCGGTCGCAGACGAAGTCGTCCGTACGGCCGCTCACCTTCGGGTTGGCGGGCAGTGCGGCGCAGGTGTGGATGGACAGCACATAGTCCGGGTCGGGGCTCACCGAGTAGCCGTCGAGGGCCAAGTCGTACTCGCCGGCCGCCCAGGGGTCGGTGACGTTGTCGACGCAGTCGACCGTCAGGCCGACACCGAGCTTGCCCCACCACTCCTGGAGGTACTTGCCGATGGCCTTGTCGTTGGGGTCGACGGCGTGACAGAGCAACCGCAGAGCGAGCGGCTTGCCGTCCTCGCCGGTCCGCCGCCCGTCGGCGCCCTCGCGGTACCCCGCCTCATCGAGCAGCGCGGCCGCCTTCGCCGGATCGTAGGACGTCTTCTGGGCGGCGGACGGTGTCCAGAAGTAGTCGGCGAACCGGGGCGGGATGTAGCCCTGGCCCTCGACGGCGTGCCCCTGGAACACCTTGTCGACGAGCATCCTCCGGTCCACGGCCGCGAACAGCGCCCTGCGCACCCGCACATCGAGCAGCGCCGGGTTGCCGTCGCCGAACCGCTGCCCGTCCCCGGACCGCGCACCGGGATTGGTGGCGAGCGCGAGGAAGCGCCGGCCGGGCGCGTCATTGACCTTGATGTGCGGCGCCGACTTCAGTGAACTCGCTTGCGCGGGCGTCAAGTTGGAGACGAAGGACACCTCGCCCTTGCGGAGCGCCGCGACCGCTGCGTCATTGTCCTTGTAGTACTTGAAGACCAGCTCGTCGAACTTGGGCGCGCCCCGCCAGAAGCTCTTGTCCGGCCTCAGCTTGATGTACCGGTCGACCTTGTAGTCGCTCAGCACGAACGGCCCCGCCCCGACGACGGGGAAGTGCCGGTCGTTGTTGTACGTGGTGAAGTCGCGGACCTTGTTCCACATGTGCTCGGGCACGATCGGCACGTCGAGCGCCGTCATCGTCGCCTGAGGCCGCTTGAGTGCGATGACGAGTGTCGCCGGGCCGGGCGCGGTGACCTTGTCGAAGTTGGCGACGAAGCTGCCGGCGGCGGTCGCCGCGCCCTTGTCGCTCATCATCTTGTTGAAGGTCCAGGCCGCGTCCCGAGCGGTGACCGGCCGGCCGTCCGACCACCGCCAGTTCCCCCGAATGGTGTACGTCCAGGTGAGTTTGGACGGCGAGACCTGCCACGCGGTGGCGAGCCCCGCGATCGCGTGACCGTCCTTCGGGTCGTAGTCCGTGAGGTACGGGTACATCAGGCGGTGCACGCTGGTGCTGATCACCCGCTGGGCGAGAAAGGGACTCAGCGAGTCGACGCTCTGCGAGACGGCGACCGTGAGCACCTTCCGCCCGCCCTTGGCGTCGTCGGCCGCCGAGCCCTGGGCGGGGAGGAGGACCGCCGCGGTGAGCGCGAGGGCGGCCGCGGCGGTGGCGGCGCGGGGCCGCGACGGGCGGAGAGTCCCGCGCGTCAGGAGTGTTCGTGCCATGGACGGTGACCTCGCGTCATCCGGAGGTGGCGGCGGGCGTGGGCGAAGGTCTACCAGCGTGGTCTAGACGTGTCAACGATGCGTGGCGGGCCATGGGCAGGCCATTTGGTCTGCGGAAACACCGAAGGGCCCACACCGTTCGAACGGTGTGGGCCCCCATTGGTCCATTGGGTTCAACCCTGCGGCGCCCTACTGCTGCGGCGCTGACGGCGGCTGCGGGGCGTGGCCCCCGCCGTCCTGCCCCGGCCAACCCGGCGGAGGCACGGACCCCTGCGACTCGGGTTCGCCGGGGGCGCCTTCACCCGCGGGCGGCTGCGGCTGCTGCCATCCGGGGGGCGGCAGCGGGGCGCCGGGGTAGGGCTGGCCGGGCTGCCCGGGCTGGGCCGCATACGGCTGTCCGGGGTAGGGCTGCCCGGGTGCGCCGGGTGCGCCGGGTGCGCCGGGTGTGCCCGGCATCGGCTGGTGCGCGCCGGGCCCGCCCGGCTGCGGCCCGCTCGGCTGGAACTGCCCCTGGTGGGGGAACGGCTGACCGGGCTGCGGCTGCGGCTGGCTGGGGAACGGCTGCCCCGGGGCGGGCTGTCCGGGCCGCGCCCCGTACGGCTGGCCCGGCTGGGGCCCGCCCTGGTTCGGGAACGGCTGGCCCGGCTGCGGCTGAGCCTGGTGGGGGAACGGCCGGCCCGGCGCCGGTTGCCCCTGCGCGGGGTAGGGCTGCGGCTGTGCCTGCGGCTGACCGGGGTACGGCTGGCCCGGCTGCGGCTGGCCCGGGTACGGCTGCGCCTGGTCCGGATAGGGCTGGCCCGGGGCGCCCTGACCGCCTGGCATGGGCGGCGCGACGCGCGGGGGCTGGTTGTTGCCGTCGCCCGTCCACAGCCCCTGCTGCTGCTGGGCCCGTACGAAGTCCTCCGCCACCAGCGCCGAGAGGTTGAAGTACGCCTCCCGGGTCTTGGGCCGCATCATGTCGAGGTCCACCTCGGCGCCGGCCGCGAGGTGCTCGTCGAACGGCACCACGACCACACCGCGGCAGCGCGTCTGGAAGTGCTGCACGATGTCGTCCACCTTGATCATCTTGCCGGTCTCGCGGACCCCGGAGATGACGGTGAGCGAACGCTGCACGAGGTCGGCGTAGCCGTGCGCCGAGAGCCAGTCCAGCGTGGTGGAGGCGCTGGACGCACCGTCCACGGACGGCGTCGAGATGATGATCAACTGGTCGGCGAGGTCGAGAACGCCACGCATGGCGGAGTAGAGCAGACCCGTACCCGAGTCGGTGAGAATGATCGGATACTGCTTGCCCAGGACGTCTATCGCACGCCGGTAGTCCTCGTCGTTGAACGTCGTGGACACCGCCGGGTCCACGTCGTTGGCGATGATCTCCAGGCCGGAGGGCGCCTGCGAGGTGAAGCGGCGGATGTCCATGTACGAGTTGAGGTACGGGATCGCCTGGACGAGGTCGCGGATGGTGGCCCCGGTCTCGCGGCGCACCCGGCGGCCGAGCGTGCCGGCGTCCGGGTTGGCGTCGATCGCCAGGATCTTGTCCTGCCGCTCGGTGGCCAGCGTCGCGCCGAGCGCCGTCGTCGTGGTCGTCTTGCCGACGCCGCCCTTGAGGGAGATCACCGCGATCCGGTAGCAGGAGAGCACCGGCGTGCGGATGAGGTTGAGCTTCTGCTGCCGCTCGGCCTCCTCCTTCTTGGCACCGAACTTGAAGCGCGAAGCACCGGCGGCCGGACCGCGGCTGCTCTTCGGCTTCGGCTTGTTGTTGCGCAGCAGCCGGTCCGAGGAGAGCTCGACGGCCGCCGTGTATCCGAGCGGGGCGCCGGGCATGGACCGCTCACGCTGGTCGTGCGTCACCGGCGACGGCCATGCGGCCCCGGCCCGGGGATCGACGGGCTGGGGCTGCTGGGCCTGCTGCGGTACGCCCTCGCCCTGGGCGCCCTGAGCCTGCTGCGGGAAGCCGTAACCGCCTTGCTGAGCAGGGGAGTCGGGTGTGCCGGCCGGTGCGGGGAACCGGGGGTCGGCCGAGGGGCCGGGCCCGGGAGCGGCTCCCTGGTGCGGGAAGCCGTAGCCACCCTGCTGGGCCGGCGCGTCGGGGGCTCCTCCTTGCCGGGGGAAGCCGTAGCCGCCCTGAGGAGCAGCCGGGGCGGGCCCGGCGGGCGGGGTGGCCGGCGGGGCGGCATTCGGGTGCGGGAAGCCGTAACCGCCTTGCGCCGCTTGGGAGTTGGGGTCGCCCGGCGGGTACGCGTTCTGCTGCGGGAAGCCGTATCCGTTCGGCTGCTGCTGCGGCCACGCCGGTGCCGGGGCCCCCTGATCCGGGACGGCGCCCGAGGGGGCGGGCTGCGGCTGCGCCTGACCCGGCCACTGCGGCGCCGGGGTGGGCGCGGCGGGCTGGAACGCGGGCGGCAGCGGCGGAAGTCCGGGCTGCGCCTGAGGACTCGCTGCCCACGGCTGGCCGGCCGGGGCGGGCGGCGCGTCCTGAGGCTCCGGCGCGGCGGCGCCCCCCGGCACGGCGTCGGCGACGGGCACGGCGTCCGCGATCGGCTGGGCGTCGGACAGGGGCACGGCGTCGGCGATGGGTGCCGCGTCCTGCGGAGCGGGCACGGCGTCGTGCGGAACGGGCGCAGCGCCCGTGAGAGGAGCCGGGCCGGCCGGGGCGGCGTCCGTGGTCCCGGCGTCAGGAGCCGGGCCGTCGGCGGTATCGGCGGGGGCATCGGCGGACGCGGCGTCCGTGGCGAAACCGGAGGGGGCGCCGCCGGTCGCGGCGGCGGGAGCGGGCGCGCTGTCGGTCGGCGCGGCGTCCTGGCCGGGGCCGGACTCCCGCCCGCCGGCCGGTGCCTCGGCTTCGGCCGCCTCGGGAGCCAGGGGCGTCCCGGGTGCCTCACCGGCGTCGGTCGACACGGCGGACGTACCGTCGAGGCGTCCGGCGAAGGCGTCGTCGGATGCGTCGTCGGACGCGTCGGACGCGTCGGACGCGTCGGAGGCGGCATCGGGACCGGTCGACTCCGCCGGCTTCCCGGAGTCCGCCGAGCCGGCCGAGCCCGCCGAGCCCGCCGAGCCCGCCGAGCCCGCGGTGTCGGCTGTGTAAGCCGAGCCCGTCGTGTCGGCCGTGTCTGCAGTGTCGGCCTGGGCTGTGGTGTCCGTCGTGTCCGTGGCGCGCGGCTCGTTCGCGGGGGGCGCCGTGGTCGAGGGCGCGGCCGCGTCGGGCGCCCAGGCGTACTGCTCACCCGGGTGCTCTCCCGCCACCGCATGGTCCGCCGTGTTGCCGGAGTCGGCCGCCGAGGTCGGGCCCTGCGGCGAAGGGGACTCGGGCGCGGGGCGGCTGGGAACCACTGCTGACGGGCCGTCAGTGTGGGACGCGGGGGCGGATTCGCCCCGCGCCGCCGCGGCGGCCGCTTCGAGCTGCTCGAACTCCCGCTTCAGGGCGGAGGGGGAGAAGCGCATCGTGGCGCCGCTCTCGATGTCGCCGCCGCCGAAGGCCTGGCCCTCGTCCACGGGACGGTGGGCGTCGGGGGAGGGCACGGACGTGGGTGCCGGCGCGGGCGCGGACGTGCGCGCCGGGTGGACCGGCCCCGGCTGCACCGGCCCGGGGAAGGCGGGCGGCGGCGGGGTGGCCGACGCCATGGGCGCAGGGCCCGGCGGCGGCGCCGGGCTCCAGCTCGGCTGGAAACCGCCGGACTGCGGAAGCCCGGGCACGTCCAAAGGCGCACCGGCGGGCGGCGGCAGCGGGGCCCCCGGGGCGCCGGCCCGCTCATCGGGACCCGCGGCCGGAGCCGGGGACGGGGTGTCCTGCGCGCCCTGGGTGTACCAGGCGGGCGGGGTGTAGTCGATGTCGATGGTGAACTCACCCGTGGTCTCGGGATCGGCGTCGGACCGATTCTCGTCGCGCGCGTTCCCGCCGGTGCGGAACTGGTCCTGGTCGCTGTTCACCGGTTTCCTTTCGTTCGCCTGTGACCGGGTGGAGGTCGTGAGGTCCCATGGGCTGGTACGGGCGGAGGGTGGTGCCACGCCCGTGCGATGCGCCCGTGCGATCGGCGCGGAATCGTACGCGGTCGTCCGCACCGCCCACCGCGAGCGCCGCGACATCCTCGGACGTACGGAACCGTTCGGAACCGTACGGACGACACACTCTCGCCGTGGGGTCCCTGCCCCCGGTCCGTCCCACCCTAATCGTCGTCAATAGCGCGACGGCAGGCCCGGCCGCCCCCAGCCCCTGTCCCCTTCGTCACCCCCGCCTCACGGGCCACGCCGAAGTGGCCGGACCGGGGCGGCGGGTGGGGGACGAAAGCGACGGAACGGGTCAACTCCCGCGCCGCGCCCCGCGTCAGTCGACCCGTCGGGCGTTCCCCAACAATCCGGTCTCGGTGTCGGTGGCCTGCGTCATGGTGAAGGAGCGGTCACGGTCGTTGCACCAGAGGGTGACGCCGTCCGCGAGCGTCGAGAGCGTCTCCTGTTCGGTGCGCGGCAGGTTCATGATGCGGCTCAGCTGGGCGGCCTCGTCCGGCGAGACCCGCTGCACACCGACGAGGCGGGCCTGGCGGACCAGCCGGGGTGCGACTGGGCTCACATAGGGGAGCAGGGTGAGCACCGCCTGCCAGGGCGCCGACACCACGCGCCCGCGTGGCGGACGCATCCCGCAGTCCCGCACCACGAGCACCGGCTCACCCGCCGACGCGCCGAGCGGGGGCACCCGGCCCACCTCGTGCACCGTCATGCCGCTCTGGCTGGCGATCGCGTGCACCAGCTGGGCCCAGGCCTGGGGGCGGCCGGTCTCGACCGCGACCCGTATGCCGGTCGCCGCGGCGCGCAGCGCGAGCACCTGCGCGGTCCACAGTCCGCCGATGAACACGATGTCGTACGCGGTCGGCCTGCTCACGCCGAGCACCGCGGGCCGGCCCTCGGTGTCCACACCGACGACCACGCCGTCGTCACCGATGGGCAGCGCCAGGGCGTCCAACTGCTCGATGGACAGGGCGTGCCGGCGGTGGCGCGGGCCGATGAGGCCGAAGCCGGTGCGCAGCCCGGGGCGCGGACTCGCGGCCGAAGTCGTGGTGGCCATCAGCGGGCGCCTCCGAAGGGGAGCGTGGCGAGCATGCCGGGCAGCTGCTCGTGGTCGAGCGGCACAAGCCCGGCCCGCGCCTCGCGCGCGGTGCGTGTCAACGCCTGCCGGGCCGCCGCCAGTTCGGCCTCGCTGCGGCCGGTGACCCTGACGTGGCCGGTGAGGGTGGCCTCCTGGGCACTCGTCCGCGCGATGGTGAGACTGAAGGTGGTCGCGAGCGCGGGAATCCCCGTCAGGAGAGCGGCCAACTGCGGCAGCCCGCCGGTCCCCGAGGCCGCGTCGATCCTCGGCCAGCGCCGCACCCAGTACGTGGTGTGCCGGCGGTTGTCGCAGCGCCAGGACCGGCTCGACTCCTCGGTGCGTCGCTGCGGCGTCTCCGTGCGCCCCGCCTGCGCGGTGACCAGCGGATTGGCGCACGCCGACGTGGCCACCGCGTCCGCGAGCTCCTCCTCGGTCAGCACCGTGGTGTGCAGACCGGCGCCGGTCAGCCGGCTCGCCAGGTGGAGCGCGGTGCGCGCCGCGCACTTCTGCGCGCCCTCGATGCCGCCGCCCCGCGCGCCCACCGCCTCCGGGCACAGCTCGGGGTTGAGTTTCAGGGCGATCCAGGTGATGCGGATCGCCGGCGACGCGGTCTGGGCGTGCAGCGGCGCGTAGTTGGTGACCGCCACCGACTGCTGGGGCAGCCGCAGCGCCGGCGCCGGCTGGGTGTGCAGCACGATCTGTGCCGATTCGAGACGGATGCCGTCCACGTCCAGCGCGTCGCGCACCAGCGCCAGCGGGAGCGGGCGTTGGGCGCGGTCGGCCCGCAGCGCCGTCGCGTCCGACTCGACCTGGAGGACCACCGTGAGGAACCCGCCGTCACCGATCATCCCGATCGGCCGCTGGTCCCGGTCGCCATGGCTGTAGGTGCGCAGCGTCGGATCGCACTCCACGGCCGGCGCGAGCCCCGGCAGGGTGCCCGGCGGCACCACGGTGGCGCCCGCCCCTCGCCGGCGCCGGCGCAGCGCCCAGGCGGTGCCCAGCCGTTCGGGCAGTGAGCGCCCCCGCAGGCGTACCACCGCGAGCAGCACGAGGGCCACCGCGACGACGCCCGCGGGCACCAGCGCCATCGGGCCCGCGACCCACGCCGCGAACAGCAGCGCCACGGCCGATTCGATCAGGATCAGTTGTTGCAGACGAAACGAACCAAAGCGTCCGGAACGGGATTTGAGGCGGGGTGTCACCGGCCCGGCGGCCACGGACGGCGGTTGTCGGACCGCCGCGGGGGACGGCTCCGCACGCCCCGCGGGCCGCGCACCCGTACCGCCCGGCGCACCGGAGCGCTCGCGCGAGCGCGGCCGAGTCCCTGTCGGTGAAACCATCCTTGAACCCCCCGAACCCCTCGAAAGCCCTTGGGCGACGGGGCCCTTGAGGACCCGCTCACCCTACCCGCCCCAGGCGTACGATCACGTAACAGGCATAGTAGGTCGCCGGTCTGACAACGCAGGGCGGGGGACGCACTCCCGCTGCTCCGCACGGGGACGATGGAGAACGCGGACACTCATGGCATCACGGCGGGACGAGCTCAACGCGTACACCTTCGCGAAGCGTCGTACGCTCGCGTCATTCATCCAGCCCTCGCCGACGGGCTCGGAGGAGGGGGCGCCGCGCCCACTGCGCGCCGTGCTGCCGGGCACCATCGCGGCGGTGGTGCTGCTCGCCGCCTTCGGCGCGTGGGGGATGTTCAAACCCACCGCGCCGCCCGGCTGGGACACCCCCGGCGAGAAGGTGATCATCGCGAGCAAGTCGACCACCCGGTACGTGGTGCTGACCACCGACGGCAAGAAGGAACTGCACCCCGTCCTCAACATGGCGTCCGCCAAGCTCCTGCTCGACCCCGACAAGGGCGAGGTCGTCAAGGTCGACGAGTCCGTACTCGACAAGGGCTCCCTGACCCGCGGCGCCACCCTCGGCATCCCCTACGCCCCCGACCGGCTGCCCTCCCCGCAGGAGGCCGGATCCGCCAAGCGCTGGGCGGTGTGCGAGCGTCCCGGCGACGGCGGACGCGCCATCCAGAAAGCCGCGTTCGTCTTCGCCGACCGCGACAAGAACCGCACCGACGGGACCGAACGGCTGACCGGCGGCCAGCTCATGTACGTCGTGGGAGCCGAGGACAAGACCCGCTACGTCGTGGACGCGCAGGGCACCAAGTACCCGGTGGGCTCCGACGAGCTCCTGCTGCGCGCCCTGGTCGGCTCCGGCCGGCAGCCCGAGCGCGTGTCCAAGGAGTGGCTGGAGACCCTTCGTTCGGGTGACCCGATCGCCTTCCCCAAGGTCGAGGGGAAGATCGGCGACCCCGCCGGAGTGCCCGGCACGCTCACCCCCGACGCCGACAGGATCGGCATGGTGCTGCGCGCCCCCAACGGCGCGGGCAGCCAGTACTACCTCGTGCAGCGGGGCACGGTCGCACCGGTCTCCGACTTCACGGCAAAGCTGCTCCTCAACAGCAGGGCGCTCGGCAGCCTCATGAAGACCGGCCGGGCCGCGGAGACCAACGCCTCCCAGTTCACGCCGGAGACCACGGAGTTCGGGGCCGGGAAGCACTGGCCGCGCCAGGCGCCGGTCGCCGTCAACGACGCGGGCACCGCGAGCGGCAGCCGCAACACCGTGTGCAACGTGCTGCGCGACGTCGACAAGGACAGCGGCGCCACCACCATGAGCACCTGGGCGGGCACCGACTTCCCCGCGCCCCTGCCCACCGGCTCCAGCAGCGCCTACGTGACGCCCGGCTCCGGCCAGCTCTTCCGCCAGGTCCAGGGCGCCCAGACCGCGGCGGGCGGCGTCTTCCTGGTGACGGACACGGGCCTGCGCTACGCCATGCAGTCCAACAGCGACAGCGCCGACGGCGACTCGGGCGCCGGCCTCACCGCCGACCAGCGCAAACAGCTCGACCAGGAGGCCCAGCAGGCCCAGACCAGGCTCGGCTACGCCAAGTCCGAGCCGGCCCCCATCCCCATGAGCTGGTCCACGTACCTGCCGACCGGACCCCGCCTGTCCACCGGGGCGGCCCGCCAGCCCCAGGGCTCGTGAGGGGCGGCACGACCATGGCGTACGTCCTCAAGTCCCTTGCCCTGTCCGCCGCGGCGACCCTGACCGTGCTGGCCCCGCCCGCGGCCGCCGCCCCCGCCGACGACGGCGGCGGGGACCAGTGCTCCTTCCCCTCCAAGCCGTACGCGGGCCGCCCCTGGGCGCTCCAGCGCGTACTCCTGGACGAGCTCTGGCACCAGTCGACCGGCAAGGGCGTGAAGGTCGCCGTCATCGACACGGGCGTCGACACCAAGAACCCCCAGCTGACCGGGGCCGTCGACGCCGCCCAGGGCAAGAACTTCCTGCCCAAGGACCTCAAGGACCCCGACAACCGTCCGCTGCCGCGCGGCGCCGAGAACGGCACGACGGACACCGTCGGACACGGCACGAAGGTCGCCGGGATCATCGCCGCCCGTCCTGCCAAGGGCACCGGCTTCGTGGGCCTGGCCCCCGACGCCACGATCATCCCCATCCAGCAGAACGACGCGGACGGCCACGGCACGGCGGACACCCTGGCCGACGCCATCCGCTACGCCATCGGCGCCGGCGCCAACGTCATCAACATCTCCCAGGACACGGCGAAAGCGGTGGAACCGGCGGGCACCCTCCGACAGGCGGTGGAGGCGGCGCTGGCCCAGCAGATCGTGGTGGTCGCATCGGCCGGCAACGACGGCCTCGGCGGCAACGTCAAGCAGACCTACCCGGCGTCCTTCCCCGGCGTCCTCGCGGTCGCCGCGTCCGACCGCAACAACGAACGGGCCGCCTTCTCGCAGTCCGGCGCGTTCGTGGGCGTGGCCGCGCCCGGCGTCGACATGGTCTCCACGGTGCCCGGCGGCGGCCACTGCGCCGACAGCGGTACGAGCTTCTCGGCCCCGTACGTCGCGGGAGTGGCGGCGCTCATCAAGGCCAAGCACCCCAAGTGGACCCAGCGCGAGATCGTCACGCAGATCCAGCAGACCGCGGAACGCTCGGTGGCGGGCCACGACCGCCTGGTCGGCTGGGGCGTCGTCGACCCGGTCCGCGCCCTCACCGAGGACGACCACCCTCTGGAAGCCCCGGTCGCCCACGAGGGCGTCACCCCCGCCCGCGCCCCCACCCCCGCGGCCCTCCACCTCGGCGAGACCGACGAACAGCGCACGCAACGCCTCGCCATGTACGTGGCGACGGGCGCGGCGGTAGCGGCGGCGGTGCTCAGCGGCGCCGCGGTGGCGATCAGAGACGCGAGACGCCGGAGCCGGCGGATGGCGGAAAGGAACTGAGTAGCCGTACTCATGCGCCGCGGGCCAGGTGTTCATAGCTTTGGGTGAACTGAGCGAACCCGAGTGGGCCGAGTGGGCCGAGCGACATGACGGGCTAGGCACCCCGGGGCCAACTCGCGGCTGGTAAATCCCTGTTGGGCGAGGTGCGGACGATGGTTAGAGTGACTGCGGTGTGTTAAACGGGGTCGATGATGAGTGACGATCACCTTCCGGTCGGGTCGGCCGGATCGCACGAGGACGAGCGGGAATCGCGTACGGGGAGGAGTGTCATGGGAAGGCGTCCTGCGGGCACGGGCGAGGGCGGTGGCCATGACGGCTGACCTCAGCCGCGGCCTGGAGGCGCTGAAGACCTTCAAGGGCCGGGTGGACACGGTGCTCACCACCTTCGAGGAGTCGCACGGCAGCTCCACGAAGCTCGCGTCCCACCAGATCCCACGCGCGTCCTTCAGCGCGGGGGGCGCGGCGTTCCCCGAGGCGGACGGCCTCTACACCCAGTACCACCGCGTCCACGAGCATCTCACCTCCCTTTCGCAGTCCCTGGGCCTCCAGATCGAGGCGATGGGCATCGCCGTGCACGGGGCGGACGTCGGGTTCGACAACCTCGACGAGGAGACGCGACAGCGGTTCTGGGCGATCCAAACCAAGATCGACTACGACGCGGACGCGGCGCAGCGCGCGAAGTCCGGCCATCCGGACGCGAAGCGCACCGACGACAAGACCTCCGGGACGGGGTGGTGACGATGACCGACAACAAGCCGGGGGCCCCCTCGCCCCAGACCCCGCCGCTCACGGAGGAGCAGCGCGTCACCCAGCAGGTGGGCGTCACCGACATGACCACGGAGGCGTCGCAGGCGCTGTCCGGCATGTTCCCCTTCGGAGGGCCGGTCCGCTTCTTCGGCACGACCGACTTCGAGGGCCACCGGCTCAACGACATGATCGACCTGGTGGAGAACGCCAATCCGGAGCACCTCACCAGCGCCGGGGACGCGCTGTTCGCCGCGCACAAGGCGATCGAGGAAGCGGCCGGAACCCTCGACAAGGACATCGCCCGCGTCGCCTGGGAAGGCCAGGCAGGCAACGCCTTCCGCGACTGGGGCAAGGCCCTCGCCGGCCACGCCAGGAACCTGGGCGACTTCGCGAGCACGGCCGGGGTCCAGATCAGCGCGGCGGGCATGGGCCTCGCCTCCGTCCGCCAGGCGATGCCGCCCAGGGACCACCGCGCCGAGCCGGTGAAGGCGACGGAGCTGCCGGCGGAGAAGAGGGTGGCGGGGAACGCGGAGTACGAGGCGGCGGTGAAGGCGGAGAAAGATCGCCAGGAGGCGATCAACCAGATGAACCGCCTGTCGTCGTTCTATTCCGTCTCGGAACAGACGCTGGCGGCGCAGCAGCCGCCTGTGTTTCAGCCGATGCCGGCGGTGGGGGTGCCGCAGCCGGAGCCCGGTTTTGGCCCCGTCAGCCCGGGCCGCGGCCGCGCGGACCGGACAGGAACGCACCCCTACACGGTCGATTCAGCGACCCCGAGCCGGAGCTCATCGGCGGGCGTCACTCCGGCGCGCTCCCTTTCGGAAGCAGCGACTGCACAGGGCCACCACCCGGGCGATCTCATGCTCCCGCAGGAGCTGTCCCCCGATCGGGTCGTACATACCGACCTGAACAGTGCGGGGCCTGCGCTGTCGGCTACGAGCCAGCCCACGGTTCCACTTCCGACTGTGCCCACCAGCGTCACCGGTCCCGGCGGTAGCCCCATGCCGCCGCCTCTCAGCGCCGTATGGGCGCCGCTCGCGAGGGGTGGCAGCAAGGCCCCGGAAAGGATGAGCGACACCTTTGCCGGACCACGGGCGGCAGCCGGTTCGGCCAGCGGCACGGAACGGGGCGTCTCGAGTGTCACAGGGCGTACCGGCGGGCCTGGGCAAGTCGGGCCCAAGGGAGTCGCTGCTCCAGGACGGACGCCGACGGCGCAGGGGGTAACAGGTGGGACCCCTCGGCCGGCCGATACGAGTGCGGGCCGGGTAGGTTCGTCGGGGGGACGCGGACAGGGGATTTCCGGTGGACGCCCGAGCGGCATGACCAACGGCTCGCAGGGGCCACGCGCGCCGAGATCCTCGGTCGTCGGTGGCGGGCAACCCGCGTCTTCGGCGCAGTCGGCGTCACGCCCCGGTCAGCGCGGGGCCATCGGAGCGCAGGACCGCACCGCATCGAGCAAGGCGCCGAGCAATCGACGCCCGGCGGGGGGCAGCGATGGAGTCGTTGGCACGCCACAGGGCAGGGTGTCGAAGGCTCAGGCGGCCCGCAATGGCTTCACCAACGGCGGTGCCGGGCTCGTGCGGAGGTCCGGTGACGAAGCCAAGGGCGAAGAGGGGGAGGGTGCACAGAGTCCTGGCCACCTGGTTGAGGATGAAGAGTCTCCGTTGCCGGACCGGCCGGGGCACGTACCACCAGTGATCAACTAGGCGCAGGCGAGGAACACAGCACACATGAAGGCAGCACTCAGTCGACTGGGCAGGCTCACGTCCATGACCGGTGCCCAGGCATGGAGACGGGCGGCTTCGGCCGGTGTGGCCCTTGGGTTTTCGGCAGTTGCGTCCGTCGGCCTGGCGCCGTATGCCGTCGCTGACGCTGTTGCCCCCAAGCAGTGGTACCTCGATTCCATGCAGGCGTCGGAGATGTGGAAGACGAGCACCGGCAGTGGCGTCAAAGTTGCCGTGGTGGACAGCGGGGTCAACGCCGAGACGTCCTCCCTGAAGGGACAGGTGCTTGATCAGGAGGTGCCGCTTGCGGCTCGGTACGGAGCGACCAAGGATTACGACGGGCATGGCACGACCATGGCCGAGTTGATCGCGGGCACCGGCCAAGGCGGAGGCATCAAAGGACTGGCCCCAGGGGCGAAGATCATCCCGCTCCGGGTCGTCCTCTCCACGCTGAAGGACCCTGCCGAACGAAAGCTGACTCAGCAGCCGGCCGCGGCCATCCGGGCCGCTGCCGAGTCGGACGCCAAGATCATCAACATGTCGTTCGCCTCGCCGGTGAGGGACCAGGCCACGGAGGATGCGGTCGAATTCGCCGTATCCAAAGGCAAGTTGCTGATTGCGGGTGCCGGTAATGACGAGGAGAAGCATGACGCCCTCGTCACCTATCCGGCCGCCTCTCGCGGAGTCGTAGGTGTGGCGGCAGCGGACAAGAACGGCGCGGTGGCGAAGTACTCGCAGTCGGGTGCGTTCGTCGACCTGGCGTCCCCGGGCCTGGACGTTCCCGGATGGTGCGACGCCACGTTCCAGCAGTACTGCAACTCGGGCGGCACCAGTGCGGGTACTGCCATCGCCTCCGCCTCCGCCGCCCTCATCTGGTCCGCTCACCCCTCCTGGACCGCCGACCAGGTTCTGCGGACGATGATCGACACTGCCGGGCGGTCCTGGGACAAGAACACGCCCAGCAAATACCTCGGTTACGGCCTCATCCGGCCCCGCCTGGTGCTGGAGAAGCCGGACATCGACCCCGGCCCCGCCGACGTCGACCCCGTCGCGCCCGAGCAGGGGGGAAGCAGCGCCGCCCCCGCCACTCCCGCCGTGCCCAGTTCCTCGGCGCCGCCGAAGGGCGAGCCCGTCGCCCGGGGCAAGGAACAGGCCGACGACGGGGGCGGGAACACCCCGTGGGTCGTCGGCGGGGTCGTCGCCGGGCTCATCGCAGTCGGGGGCGGCGTGTTCGCCGCGATCCGCAACCGGCGGCGCGGCGCCTAGCCGGACAACGACACGGCCACAGCAACGACCACGGCCCCAAGACCACAGCTCCGACCATTTCCATGAGAACCATCCGATCCCGAAGGGAACCCGCACATGGCGAAGGACCAGCAGGTATCAGACAGTCAGATGCTCATTCTCGAAAGGGAGGTTGTGCGTAAGTTCGAGGCTGTGAAGGGTCAGTTCAAGAGCCTGCAAGCCGTCATCGACAGCCTCGAAGGCGCCTGGGACGGCATTGGCGCCGGTGCCTTCAACCGCAAGCAGACCTCAATCAACGACAACATGGTCGGGATCGGCAACGACCTGCTGCGCTTCCTGGAAGCCATGAAGGCGACACGCACCGGCAAGGGCGACATCGACCACGAGGTCCACCAAGCCCTCATGGGCGTCGATGTCGTGGACGGCTACAGCGGTGACAAGGCAGACACGGCCGCGATGACCTCGAACCTCAGCGCCTACTAGCCCGCAGGCCGGATCCTGCCCGGTCCGGAGCACCGGGCAGCCGCCACCGGCTCCATTCACCAGGAACACACGAAAGGTCAGGGGAAGTCATGAGTGACTACAGCGGCGATGTCCTCGGAGTGACATACAGCAGCCTCCACGATGCGGCTACCGCCATCAGGAAGCAGGCCGGTGAACTCGAGAGGAACCTCGAAGAGCTGAAGGCCCTCGTAAAGACCGCCTCGGCGGACTGGCACGGCGAGGCCCACGAGGCCTACGCCAAGACGCAGAACGACTGGGACATCAGGGCTCAGAGCATCAAGACGTCACTGGACCAGATCGCGAAGGCCGTCGACGGCGCCGGCCCGGCCTACCGGGCAGGCGACCGCAAGGCGGCCAGCCACTTCCACTGAGCCGGAGCACGGCCTGCAGGACCGGAACGGGGTGGGCGCGTGCGGGAGGCGCCCACCCCGTTCGGCGTGTGTATGCGTCGCAAGGCGTCCGCTACTCCGCCGGCGCTTCGAGCCCCCCGTTGCGTACGGACGGCTCCAGGTCGAACTCCCCGTCCCGCGCCCCCAGGACGAACGCCTGCCACTCCGCCTCGGTGTACCGCAGCACCGTGCCGGGGTCCACGGAGGACCGCATCGCCACGGCACCGGCCGGCAGATACGCGATCTCGACCCGCTCCTCGTCCTCGGACGTCCCGGGAGCGCTGTGCCATTCGGCCCCGGAGATGTCGAGCGCGTACAGCTCGTTCTTCTCGCGCTCCTTGCGCTCCCGCAGTTCCGTGTCCTGTTCCTCAGCCATGACGGAGCGATTCCTTCCAGACGTAGCGACAGTGCGACGGGCCACCTGCCAACCGGCCGTCCGATCAGCCTACTTGGCAGGTCGGGGCGGGGGTGGAGAGGCGGAGAGAATCACGAGATCGGGTTCCGGGTGTGGGGGTGCGTCAGGTCGGTTCGGGGTCGGGGACGGTCGCGGGGAGGCTGGCGTCGGCCGCGCAGCCGAGCTCTTCGGCGAGGCGCCGCGAGACGGAGTTGAGGATCGTCACGCGGTCCTTGATCTGTGAGTTGCCCTTGAGGCGCTGCGGGCTGATCATGGACGCCCTCACGAACTGCGTCTCGCCATCTCCCCCCTGGGCATGGCATTTGAAGTAGAGGGTTGTGTAAGTGCTGCCTTCGGTGTAGGCGGACGCTCCAACAGGGATGAATGTCGTCGGTGAAGCATTATCGGTGGAATTCGTGCGATCCCTGTGCAGAGCTTCGAATTCCTTGCGGGTCGGAACGCTGGGGCTGGCGCCGAAATCCATGGATACGAGCATGGCGGCGCCGTTGCTTCCGGCTTCCCAGATCTCACACTCTCCCAACTGCGTTGCCCTGTTGTGGAGGTGTGCCGCCGTCCACGTCAGGGAGAAGCTCCGCGGCCTCCCCTCATCATTTGTTCCGGTCAACTCCTCGAATCTTTCCATCCCGGTGAGCCGGCGTAGCGCGTCAGCTGCGGCCGCGTCCAGAGTCCCGGCACAGAGTGCGCTTGCGGGGGAGCCTTCCGGCTTGGGATCAGGGCTGTCCGAGCAGCCGAACACCGTGAAGGCGAGCGCTACGGTGAGTGCCGTCCAGCCGGCCCCGCCAGTGGAGACGGGGCCCCGCACGGAATCGTCGTTGATGGTGATCAGTCCTTGTAGGGTGCACGGCCGCGAAGGTCGTCCTCAGTCGCTCCCGTGGTGTAGGCGTTTTTGATATCAGCCACAGAACCGTCCGCATATGCTTTCTGTGCATATGCGGCATGGCCGGCCAGGTAGTGGTCGTAGGTGGCACCCAACTCGCCGGAACCTTTATCGAAGAATTCCTTGCTCGTCATCTGCGACTGCTCCGTGGGATCTGCCTCGTCCTTGTCCATGGCCTTGTCCGTCTCCTGGCCGATGAACGTGTTCAGTGCTTCGCCGGTGAGGTCCGAGACGACCGGGGCGATGGCGATGCCCGCGACCGTCGTGCCGGGAAGCGGGATCATGGCGACACCGCCGCCGACTGCGGCTCCCACGGCGAATTTGCCCCACTCCGCCGTCCTGCCGTTGGACTTGTTGAGTTGCTCGGTGTCGTCCTTGTAGTCGCTCGTTGCCTGCTGTACGTGCGAGTGGTCCAGGATTCCGCGCACTTCTGCCTCCGCGCGAAGAGCGTGCTGTCCGTGGATGTAGTTCGCATCGCTGGTGGGCGCATACGCGTCCAAGGTGCTCAGCGTGTACAAGTGCTGCCCTGCCGTCACCAACCCATGCGACGTCTCGTTCTGCCCCAAAACGCTCAGGAAACCGATGGCGCCCTGATTCCCGAAGTCCGCACGTCCCGGATAGCGGCCGGGAAAGGTCGTCGCGTCCCTCGCGTGGTCGCCGAGGCCCGACGCCGCGTAGTCGAGGTCGTCGATGTACGCGGAGCCCATCTTGCCCAGGCTGTCCGCGAGTTCGGGCTGGTCGTGCAGCATCTTCGGGCCGTCCTCGCCGCCGTACAGGTAGGCGATCTGTTCCATGACCCCGGCCGTCGCCGCCGTGCGGCGGTCCGCGAGGCCCACGACCGTGCCGTGGTCCTTGCCCACGGGGGCCGTCGCGTCGTACGCGTACCCCGTCGTCGCCGCCTCCAGCGCGTGCCCCAGCGCGTCGCGGCCCGCGACCTCCTTGGGGGCGTCGCCCATGGCCGGGCCGTCCGGGAGCCAGACGCGGTCCTTGGTGAGGTACGCCAGGTGGTCGTTGACCTCGGAGTCGTTGTCCACCGTGTCGCCCGAGTCCTCGGGCTGCGCGAAGAACTGTGTCGAGGCCTCCGGGTTGTGGCCGAGTGCCTCCAGGAAGCCGGTCATCGGGTCACGGCCGCGGTCCTCGTCGCCCCAGAAGTTGAGGTCCGCCTGGTTCCAGTTGTTGATCCACGGGCTTCTGCCCTTGACGTTGTTCTCCTTGTCGAAGGCCAGAAGCTTGTCGCCGTAGGCGTTGAGGAACCGGTCGTCGTAGTCGCCGAACCGCATGAGGTTGCTCATCACGGCGAAGCCGCGGGGGTTGGACGCGTCGTCGATGCCCAGTGGCTCGGAGCCGAGCTTCACCATCCCGTCCTCCCACGCGCCCATCCTCGTACTGTCGGACAGCGTGGCGGTGCCCAGGGTGACACCGAGGTTCTTCTGGAACTGCTTGGCCGCCTCGGCGCGCTGGGGGTCGTAGCCCGCGAGGTACGGGTCCGCGATCCCGGCATAGAAGGTGAGCACCCCCTTCGGGCCGACGGACGTCGCCAGTTGCTCGGCGAAGATCGGATCGTGCTGGAATTGACTCAAAGTGGCGTTGAGCTCGTTGAGTTCGGTCGTCGTGACCTTGTGGGGGTCCTTCTTCATGAGGGCTGCCGCCGTCTTCGCGGCCTTGACCGCCTTGGCTGCGGAGTCCCGGTCGGCGTAATCGGCGCCGGAGAAGCCGTACTTGGCCTGGTCGACGATGAGCCCGAGCGCCTCGGCGGCGGTGGTGTCGCTCTCCGTGGCCTGGCTCAGGATGCGCTGCACCTCGTCACGCAGGGCGTCCACATCGTGCTGGCTGTGGTCGGGAACGGTGGTGCCCCGGCCCGCACAATCGGGGTGGATGTTCATGGTGACGGTGAACGAGCCGTTGCCGAGGTCCAGCACGGTCAGGTTGTTCTTCAGGCCGCGGTCGATGGCCCCCAGCAACTGGCGTTGGTAGCCCTTGAGTTCACCGCGGGTGTCGGCCAGGATCCGGGCGATCGTGTTCGCCTCGGTGTGGGCGTCGTCGAACTCTCCGGCGGTCTTGTCGATGAACTCGCGCGTCACCGTGGCGTTGGTTCCGACCCAGTTCGCCTTGTCCGCCTTGGCCTTGAGGTCCTGGTGGGCGGTGGCATGCACCTGTGCGAGCCCGCTCGCCATCTGTTCCCAGTCGGTGATGGCGGCGTCGAGCTGGGCGAAGTTCGCGAAACGCAGCGTGTCGAGATGCATCAGTGGGCCCCCTCGTCGAATCCCTTGTCGAGGTCGGCGATGCTGCTGACGGTTCCGTAGATGTGGAACTCGTCGCCCGCATGGGCGCCCTTGGTGTAGTCGAGGTGGTTGGAGATGTGGGCGCAGGCATCCAGCAGGCTCTGGACCTGGTCGACCCAGTGCCCCGCGACGTGATCCAGAGCCTTGCCGAGCGCGAACCCCTGGGTGGTGAGCCCGGAGGCGGCGGCCATGGACGCGACGCGGGCATGGTCGCCGAACCGGCTCAGGTCCTGGCGGAGCCGGAACGCGGAGTCGCCGACGGCCGCCAGGTCCTTCTGGTCGACGCGCAGGTCACCCTGCCCGCCGGACGGGCCACCCGGATCCGCCGGCAGCTGGTTGAGCCGCATCGCCGTCGAACCCCGGCCCGCGGACTCCTTCTTGAGCTGCTCCCACTCGTCCCAGGACATGCGCACTGCCTCCCCGCGAGCCACGCCCGCCCCGGGTTCTCTCCAGGGCAGGCGTGGGCTTCATTCGACAAGGCGCCGTTATACCAAGTGAGTTGGACCACATGCTGGGCACTTGGCCGAGATCCACTCCTTCACGTCACGCGGATCCCGGCTCACCGTCCGATCGGACGGTGAGCTCCCGTCGGCCTCTGGGGGCCCGGTCAGCTCCCGTCCTCCATCAGCCCCGTCTGCACCAGCGGCTTGCCCCGCTTGCGGGAGACGAAGGTGCCGCGGCCCGTCGGCATCGGGCGGGGGCGGACGCCCGAGAGGATGTCACCCTCGCCGGGGTCACCGGCCAGGACCACGCCCTGCGCGCCCAGCTCCTTCATGCGCTGGATGAACGGCTCGTAAGCGGCGCGGCCCGCGCCCGCCGTGGAGCGGGCGATGATGAAGCGGACCCCCACGTCACGCGCGAACGGCAGCAGCTCGGTGAGCTTGCCCAGCGGGTTGCCGCTGGACGTCGACACCAGGTCGTAGTCGTCGACGACGACGTACACCGTGGGCCCGCGCCACCAACTGCGGTCGCGCAACTGCTGCGCGGTCACGTCCGCGCTGGGCGCGCGGCGCCGCATCAGGTCGGCCAGGGCGTCCATGTGGTGGTCCATGGCGTTCGACATGGGGATGTACTCGGCCAGGTGGGACGGCGGCGTCACATCGAGCAGGGCGCGCCGGTTGTCCACCACGAACAGCTTGCACGCGTCCCCCTCGTACCGCCGCGTGAGCTGGGTGATCAGGAGGCGCAGCAGGTTCGACTTGCCGGACTCGCCCTCGCCGAAAACGAGGAAGAACGGGTCCTGCTCGAAGTCGACGAACACCGGCTCCAGGTTGTTCTCGTCGAGCGCGAACGCGATGCCGCGCTCCGGCGATGCGTGACCGGGCGGCAGCTGCGCCGCGGGCAGTTCGCGCGGCAGGAGGCGCACCGCGGGCGCGCCCGGGGCGGTCCAGTGCCGGGTGACCTCGGTGGCCAGTGCGCGCGTCGCCTCGGCGATGTCGGTGTCGGACTGGAGGCCGTCGATGCGCGGCACCGCCGCCATGAAGTGCATCTTCTGCGGGGACTGGCCGCGGCCCGGCACCCCCATGGGCACGTTGGCCGCGACCTTGCGGTCGAACTCGGAGTCCATGGTGTCACCGAGCCGCAGTTCGAGCCGGTTCACCAGGTGGTCCTTGAGGTTGGCCCTGACCTCCATGGAACGCGACGCCGTCACCACCAGGTGGACGCCGTAGCCGAGGCCGCGGGCCGCGATGTCCAGGACGACCTGCTCCAGGCCCTCGTACTCGGTACGGAAGTTGCCCCAGCCGTCGATGACGAGGAACACATCGCCCCACGGCTGGTCGGTGAGCGAGATGGTGCCGCGGGCCCGCCGGGAGCGGAAGTCGGCGATCGAGGCGATGCCGGCGGAGCGGAAGTACTCCTCGCGGCGGGTCAGCACGCCGTACACCTCGGCCACCGTGCGCCGCACCCGCTCGGGGTCGAGGCGGGAGGCGACGCCGCCGACGTGCGGGAGCCCGGCGACCGCGGACATGCCGCCGCCACCGAAGTCGAGCCCGTAGAACTGCACTTCCTGCGGCGTGTGGGTGAGGGCGAACGACGCGATCAGGGTCCGCACCAGCGTCGACTTGCCCGACTGCGGTCCGCCCAGGATCTGCAGATGACCGGCCGCGCCCGAGAAGTCGCACCACAGCGGGTCGCGGCGCTGCTCGAACGGCTTGTCGACCAGGCCGACCGGCACCACCAGACGCCCCGCGCCCTCGTAGCCGGGCTGGGTCAGTCCGCGCCCCGGCACGGGAGCCAGGCCCGGCAGCAGCGAGTCGAGCGCCGGCGGGCTGTCCAGCGGCGGCAGCCACACCTGGTGGGCGGCCGGCCCGCGCGCTTCGAGGCGGCGCACGATGACGTCGAGCACGGTGTCGGCGAGCGCGTCGTCGGTGCGCGGCCCGCTCTCGCCGCGCGGCCCCGGCACGGTCGGCGGCGCGTACGTCACCGGCACTTCGGCGGCGGTGAACAGCACCGGACGCCGGTCCACGGGCACCGGGCCGCCGAGCGCGGCGGAGCGGTCCGCGCCCGTGCGGTACACACCGGAGACGTACGCCGCCTTGAAGCGGGTCATCTCGTCGGTGCCGAACTTCAGATAGCCGGAGCCGGGCACGCTCGGCAGGTGGTAGGCGTCGGGGACACCGAGCGCGGCGCGCGACTCGGCGGCCGAGAAGGTACGCAGACCGATCCGGTAGGAGAGATACGTCTCCAGGCCACGCAGCCTGCCCTCCTCCAGCCGCTGCGACGCGAGCAGCAGATGGACGCCGAGCGAGCGGCCGATGCGGCCGATCTGCACGAACATCTCGATGAAGTCGGGCTTGGCGGTGAGCAGTTCACTGAACTCGTCGATGACGAGGACCAGCGACGGCACCGGCTGGAGCGGGGCGCCGGCGACCCGGGCCCGCTCGTAGTCGTGGATGTTGGCGTAGTTGCCGGCGTCGCGCAGCATCTCCTGGCGGCGGTTGAGCTCGCCGCGGATGGAGTCGCCCATGCGGTCGACGAGAGTGAGGTCGTCGGCGAGGTTGGTGATGACCGCCGCGACATGCGGCATCTGCGCCATGCCGGCGAAGGTCGCACCGCCCTTGAAGTCGGCGAGGACGAAGTTGAGGGTCTCCGAGGAGTGCGTCACCGCGAGGCCGAGAACCAGCGTGCGCAGCAGCTCCGACTTGCCGGAACCGGTCGCGCCGACGCACAGACCGTGCGGGCCCATGCCGTCCTGCGCGGCCTCCTTCAGGTCGAGCATGACAGGCCGCCCGTCCTCACCCACACCGATGGGCACCCGCAGCCGCTCCGACGCCGAGCGCGGCCGCCAGGTGCGAGCGGTGTCCACCGAGTCCGCGTCGCCCAGGTTCAGCAGATCGGTGAACTCCAGGTTGGCGAGGAGCGGTTCGTCGTCGTCGCCACCGGACGCCATGCGCAGCGGGGCCAGCTGACGGGCCAGCGCGTCGGCCGACTCGTACGACAGCAGGTCGGGGGTTCCTTCGTATACGAGGCCGTGGCCTGACTCCAGACGCAGGGTGCGCGGGTGCACGACGACGGCCAGATCGCCACGGGCGCCGGTGAGCTCACCGGGGACGACCTCGACGACGGTGACGCCCTGCAGGCCCTCCGCCGAGGCGAGCACCGACATCGGAGGAGGCGACACCCCGTCGAGGACGACGACGATGTGCGGCTGCTCCGGCAGCGGCGCGCCCTCCGGGTGGAAGCGGGGCCGGCCGGTGAGGCGGGCCGCGAGGAGTTCTTCGAGTTCGGCGGCGCTGCGGCTGATCAGCCGCCTGCTGCCCGCACCGTCGGTCAGAGCCGGCGCCTGGGTGTGCGGAAGCCACTTCGTCCACTCCCAGTGCGCCGACGCCGACGCCGAAGCGGCGACCGCGATCACCAGATCCTCGGGGGAGTGCAGCGCGGCGAGCGAGGCGGTCAGGGCGCGGGCCGAGGCGCGTACCGTCTGCGCCTCCCCACTGACCGTCATGTGGTAGAAGGCGCGCAGCGACACCGCCATCGGCAGGTCCTCGACCGTCTGATGCGTGGCCAGGAACCGCTGCATGGCGCCCGCCGTCAGCGGCTCCAACTGGTCGACCGGCGCGGTCTGCGGCGGTACGAGCGCGGTCGCCAGCGTCTGCGGCCCCAGCCCCACGCGGACCTGCCCGAAGTCCTCGTCGCCCGCCCGGCGCTCCCACACCCGGCTGCCCTCGGCGACCAGCGCCCACAGCTGCTCCGGCGAGGGATGCAGGTAGTACTGCGCGTCCCGCTGCTTGTGCGCGGCCTGCGCCGCCGCACGCCGCGTCTGGCCGAGATAGCGCAGATAGTCGCGGCGCATGTCCGCCAGCTGTCCCTGCGAACCCTTGCGGTAGCGGATGATCATCGCCACCGACATCGCCACCGTCGAGGCCACCATCACCACGCCCATGATCTTCATGAACGGCTGGCTGTTCGGCATGAAGAAGAACACCACGGAGCCCCCCATGCCCAGCATGGGCAGGAGTTGCATCAGCGCACCCTCCTGCTGTCCGCGTGGCAGCTCCGGCGGAGACTGGAGGACGACCTCCTCCGTCGGCACCTCGGAAGGCAGCGCCCGTGGCGGCCGCTTGACGATGATGTGACTCACAACGCACCAATTCCCTTGGCAGTCGTAGAAGTTCAGCTCGCCGCCCCGTGTCCGGCGAACGCCGACCGCTCCGGGATCCTACTGACATCCGATGTGACCGGCTGGCGATAGGGTGCCGTCCGGGGCGACAGCACCCGCGAACCGAGCGGCCAAACCGGGCAATTGACACCGGGGGCCCGGGGTCGGGGGAGCGTACGCATCGCAAACGCAAGCGCACACGACAGCAGGGGGAGCCGAGGGTGAGCACGACGACCACCGCGACGACGGCCGCCGAGCCGAACCGGCCGGCCCAGGCGACCGGGACGGGACTCGGCTTCTGCCGGGTCACGATCGTCGCGCCGGACGGCCGCATCGACGTGGCCCTGCCCGACGACATCCCCGTCGCCGACATCTACCCGGAGATCCTGCGGCTCGCCCAGCAGAGCCCCGCCGAAGGCGCTCCCGTCGGCTACTCCCTCGTACGCCGCGACGGCACCGTCCTCGACAGCGCCCGCTCGTTCGCCGCCCAGTCGATCCTCGACGGCGAACTGCTCACCCTGCGCCCGTTCTCCCAATCGCTGCCCCCCGCGGTCTTCGACGACGTCTCCGAGGCGGTCGCCTCAGCGGTCACCCGGGACCGCACCCTGTGGAACAGCGACCTGACCCGCGCCGCCGGACTCATCGCCGGCGGGGTCCTGCCCGCGCTGCTCGCCTTCGCGGCCTGGAGCGGCGACCCGCTCCACGACATGCACGGGTTGCCCGGCATCCTCGCCGCCGTCGCCGGCGTGCTCCTGCTCACGCTCGCCGCCGTCCGCGCCCGCATCTACGACGACCAGCTCTCCGCCGTCGCCCTCGGCCTCGGCTCGCTGCCCAACATCGCCGTGGCCGGCTCCGGGCTCCTGCCGCTCACCGCGCACCACGGCATCGGCCGGCTCCAGATGCTGCTCGCCTGTGCCGCCGTCCTCATCGCGTCGCTCGTCCTCACCCTGCTCTCGCCCCGCGGCGACGGGCCCTTCGTCGCGTTCGTCCTCGCCTCCGCGGTCGGCGCGCTCGTCGTGTTCGCGGCGATCCTCACCGACATGACGCCCACCGAGACCGCCGCGGTCGCCGCCCAGCTCGCCGTCGGCGCGCTCGCCTTCCTGCCCGGGCTCTCCATGCGCTTCGCCCGGCTGCCCATCGGCTTCGACGCACCCCACGGCTCCCAGCGCGACGCCGACGACGACGCCGCAGCGCAGCCCGTCGACGCCGAGCGCATCGCGGCCCAGGCCCGGCGCGGCCACGAACTGCTCGTCGGCCTCGTCGGCGGCTGTGCCGTCCTCGCCGTCACGGGCGCCGCGGTCCTCGGCTTCAGCGACGACACCTGGGGCCGGCTGCTCGCCCTGGCCACCGGCATCGCCCTGCTGATGCGCGCCCACCTCTTCCGCTACACCGCGCAGGTCGCCGCCACCCTCGCCGCCGGCCTCGGCGCCCTGGTCCTGCTCGGCCTCGGCCTGTGCGTCAACGCGCCGCGCGACCTCATGCAGGACGCGCTCAAGGGCGACACCGCGGGCCTCGACATCCACACGCTGTGGCTGGTCGCCGCGATCGCCGCCGCCGCGGCGCTGGTCACCGCCATCGCGCTGATCGTGCCGAACCGCGGCGTCACCCCGTTCTGGGGCCGCTTCCTGGAGATCGCCGAAGGCTTCGTCCTGCTCACCCTGCTGCCGCTGACCCTGGCCGTCTTCGACGTGTACGCCCGGGCCCGCGCCCTGACCAGCTGACCGGCGCCGCCGCCCCCACCCCGCACCGGCCTCGGGTCAACCACCACCCGGGGTGCTGGTACGCTGTGTGACGGCCGTTTGTGTACGCGTTTCCGGAGCATCTGGAAGCTGCGCTCATCGGACCCTCGCCCGCGAGTCACGGAAGCTCCCCAGAGATCAAGACCTGGGGCACTCGTGGGCGCATCGAACCATACTGAGGAGTAAGCGTGCCGCTCGACGCCGCTACGAAGAAGCAGATCATGTCCGAGTTCGGCCAGAAGGAGGGCGACACCGGCTCCCCCGAGGTCCAGGTCGCCATGCTCTCGCGCCGCATCTCCGACCTGACGGAGCACCTCAAGACGCACAAGCACGACCACCACTCCCGTCGTGGCCTGCTGATCCTCGTCGGCCAGCGCCGTCGCCTTCTGCAGTACCTGGCCAAGAAGGACATCCAGCGCTTCCGTGCGCTGGTCGACCGCCTGGGCATCCGCCGCGGTGCGGCCGGTGGCGCCAAGTAAGCATGCTGTCGAGGGAGCGGTTCCCACCTATTAGGGGGCCGCTCCCTTTGCTGTACATGCGCGACGTGCCGAACGCTCAGTAGTCTGGGTACGCACAACAGAACAAGCAGCACCGAAGACGCTTCACCGCGACGAGCGAGCAGAAGCCCTCCTCCGCCGCCGGTCCTCGGTAGTGGCCCCCGGACCGCAAGGCACCCCGGGCGCTTCGATCGAAGACCGGCCCGCCCCCAGGAGCGCTTCTCCGCCGTCGACCACCGTCCCCGAGCCACACGGGCAGGGGGACGAAAAGACGACAATGCAGCCAAGCAAATGGAGAAGACACTAGTGGAGAACGAGACCCACTACGCCGAGGCCGTCATCGACAACGGTTCCTTCGGCACCCGCACCATCCGCTTCGAGACGGGCCGCCTCGCCAAGCAGGCCGCCGGCTCCGCCGTGGCGTACCTGGACGACGACACCATGGTCCTCTCGGCGACCACCGCGTCCAAGAAGCCCAAGGACCAGCTCGACTTCTTCCCCCTCACGGTGGACGTCGAGGAGCGGCAGTACGCGGCCGGCAAGATCCCCGGCTCCTTCTTCCGCCGCGAGGGCCGGCCCTCCGAGGACGCGATCCTCACCTGCCGCCTCATCGACCGCCCGCTGCGTCCGTCCTTCAAGAAGGGCCTGCGCAACGAGATCCAGGTCGTCGCGACGATCATGGCGCTCAACCCCGACCACCTGTACGACGTCGTCGCGATCAACGCCGCGTCCGCGTCCACCCAGCTGGCCGGCCTGCCCTTCTCCGGCCCGATCGGCGGCGTCCGCGTCGCACTGATCAACGGCCAGTGGGTCGCCTTCCCGACGCACACCGAGCTCGAGGACGCCGTCTTCGACATGGTCGTCGCCGGTCGCGCCCTCGAGGACGGCGACGTCGCGATCATGATGGTCGAGGCCGAGGCCACCGAGAAGACCATCCAGCTCGTCAAGGGCGGCGCCGAGGCGCCCACCGAAGAGGTCGTCGCCTCCGGTCTGGACGCCGCGAAGCCCTTCATCAAGGTCCTCTGCAAGGCCCAGGCCGACCTCGCCGCCAAGGCCGCGAAGCCGACCGGTGAGTTCCCCGTCTTCCTCGACTACCAGGACGACGTCCTGGAGGCGCTCACCGCCGCGGTCAAGGGCGAGCTCGCGCAGGCGCTCACCATCGCCGGCAAGCAGGACCGCGAGGCCGAGCTGGACCGCGTCAAGGAGATCGCCGCCGACAAGCTGCTCCCGCAGTTCGAAGGCCGCGAGAAGGAGATCTCCGCCGCGTACCGCGCGCTGACCAAGAAGCTGGTCCGCGAGCGCGTCATCAAGGACAAGGTCCGCATCGACGGCCGCGGCATCACGGACATCCGTACGCTCGCCGCCGAGGTCGAGGCCATCCCGCGCGTGCACGGCTCGGCGCTGTTCGAGCGTGGCGAGACCCAGATCCTGGGCGTCACCACCCTCAACATGCTCCGCATGGAGCAGCAGCTGGACACCCTCTCCCCGGTGACCCGCAAGCGCTACATGCACAACTACAACTTCCCGCCGTACTCGGTCGGCGAGACCGGCCGCGTGGGCTCGCCCAAGCGCCGCGAGATCGGCCACGGCGCGCTCGCCGAGCGCGCCATCGTGCCGGTCCTTCCGACGCGCGAGGAGTTCCCCTACGCGATCCGTCAGGTGTCCGAGGCCCTCGGCTCCAACGGCTCGACGTCCATGGGCTCGGTCTGCGCCTCCACCATGTCGCTCCTGAACGCCGGTGTGCCGCTCAAGGCCCCCGTCGCCGGTATCGCCATGGGCCTGATCTCGCAGGAGATCGACGGCAAGACGCACTACGTCGCCCTCACCGACATCCTCGGTGCCGAGGACGCGTTCGGTGACATGGACTTCAAGGTCGCCGGCACCAAGGAGTTCGTCACCGCGCTCCAGCTCGACACCAAGCTCGACGGCATCCCGGCCTCCGTCCTGGCTGCCGCCCTCAAGCAGGCCCGCGACGCCCGCCTCCACATCCTCGACGTGATGATGGAAGCGATCGACACGCCGGACGAGATGTCCCCCAACGCCCCGCGGATCATCACCGTCAAGATCCCCGTGGACAAGATCGGCGAGGTCATCGGCCCCAAGGGCAAGATGATCAACCAGATCCAGGAGGACACCGGCGCCGAGATCACGATCGAGGACGACGGCACCATCTACATCGGTGCCCAGGTCGGCTCGCAGGCCGAGGCCGCCCGCGCCACGATCAACTCGATCGCCAACCCGACGATGCCCGAGGTCGGCGAGCGCTACCTGGGTACGGTCGTCAAGACCACCACCTTCGGTGCGTTCGTGTCCCTGATGCCCGGCAAGGACGGTCTGCTGCACATCTCGCAGATCCGTAAGCTCGCCGGCGGCAAGCGCGTCGAGAACGTCGAGGACGTGCTCGGCGTGGGCGCCAAGGTCCAGGTCGAGATCGCCGAGATCGACTCCCGCGGCAAGCTTTCCCTGGTCCCCGTGATCGAGGGCGAGACGGCCGACGAGGCTGACAAGGACGACGCGGCCAAGTGACGTCCCGTAGTTCCGCGACGACGGCCCGCCCCTCTTCGGAGGGGCGGGCCGTCGCCCGTACCCAAACGCTTCTGAAGGGTCAGGGCGGCATCGGCACCGTCCGCCGTACGACCCTCCCCGGCGGCCTGCGGGTCGTCACCGAAACCCTCCCCTCCGTACGGTCGGCGACCTTCGGCATCTGGGTCCAGGTGGGTTCGCGTGACGAGACGCCGACGTTGAACGGGGCCACCCACTACCTCGAACACCTCCTCTTCAAGGGCACCCGCAAGCGCAGCGCCCTCGACATCTCCTCCGCCCTGGACGCGGTCGGCGGCGAGATGAACGCCTTCACGGCGAAGGAGTACACCTGCTACTACGCGCGGGTCCTCGACACCGATCTGCCGCTGGCGATCGACGTCGTGTGCGACATGCTCACCGACTCGCTGATCCTCGCCGAGGACATCGACGCCGAACGCGGCGTCATCCTCGAAGAGATCGCGATGACCGAGGACGACCCGGGCGACTGCGTGCACGACCTGTTCGCGCACACCATGCTCGGTGACACCCCCCTCGGCCGCCCCGTCCTCGGCACCGTCGACACCATCAACGCGCTCACCCAGGCGCAGATCTCGCGCTTCTACAAGAAGCACTACGATCCGCGCCACCTGGTCGTGGCGGCCGCCGGAAACGTCGACCACGCCACCGTCGTACGCCAGGTCCGCAAGGCCTTCGAGAAGGCCGGCGCGCTGTCCCGTACGGACGCCGTCCCCCTCGCCCCGCGCAGCGGCTCCCGCACCCTGAAGGCCGCCGGCCGCCTGGAGCACCTGAACCGCCGCACGGAACAGGCCCACGTCGTCCTCGGCATGCCGGGCCTCGCCCGCACCGACGAGCGCCGCTGGGCGCTCGGCGTCCTCAACACGGCGCTCGGCGGCGGCATGTCGTCCCGGCTCTTCCAGGAAGTCCGCGAGAAGCGCGGCCTGGCCTACAGCGTGTACTCCTACACCTCGGGCTTCGCCGACTGCGGACTGTTCGGCGTGTACGCGGGCTGCCGCCCGAGCCAGGTCCACGACGTCCTGAAGATCTGCCGCGACGAACTCGACCGCGTCGCGAACGAAGGACTCCCGGACGACGAGATCGCCCGCGCTGTCGGCCAGCTCTCCGGCTCCACCGTCCTCGGCCTCGAAGACACCGGGGCGCTGATGAACCGCATCGGCAAGAGCGAACTGTGCTGGGGCGAGCAGATGTCGGTCGACGACATGCTGGCCCGGATAGCCGAAGTCACCCCGGACGACATCCGCGCGGTGGCCCGTGATGTCCTGGGTCAGCGTCCCTCGCTGTCCGTCATCGGCCCGCTGAAGGACAAGCAGGCCGACCGCCTCCACGAAGCGGTCGCCTAACCCCTGTCGCGTGACCCCGGTCGCGCACCCCTGAAGGAAGCAAGCGAATGAGCAAGCTGCGCGTGGCGGTCCTCGGTGCCAAGGGCCGGATCGGCTCCGAAGCGGTACGGGCCGTTCAGGCCGCCGAGGACATGGAACTGGTCGCGGCCCTCGGCCGCGGCGACGACCTGGAGACGCTCGCGGGGAGCGGCGCCCAGGTCGCCGTCGAACTGACCACCCCCGCCTCGGTGATGGACAACCTGGAGTTCTGTGTACGCCACGGAATCCACGCCGTCGTCGGCACCACGGGCTGGACCGAGGACCGCCTCGCGCGGCTGAACACCTGGCTGGACGGTTCCCCGTCCACCGGTGTGCTCATCGCGCCGAACTTCTCCATCGGCGCCGTCCTGACCATGAAGTTCGCCCAGCTCGCGGCGCCCTACTTCGAGTCGGTCGAGGTCATCGAGCTGCACCACCCCAACAAGGTCGACGCCCCCTCCGGCACCGCCACGCGCACCGCCCAGCTCATCGCGGCGGCCCGCGCCGAAGCCGGGGTCGGCCCCGCGCCGGACGCCACCACCACGGCGCTCGACGGCGCCCGCGGCGCCGACGTGGACGGCGTCCCCGTGCACGCGGTACGCCTGCGCGGCCTTCTGGCCCACCAGGAAGTACTGCTCGGCGCGGAGGGCGAGACCCTCACCGTGCGCCACGACTCCCTCCACCACAGCAGCTTCATGCCGGGCATCCTGCTCGGCGCCCGCCGCGTGGTGACCACCCCGGGCCTCACCTTCGGCCTGGAACACTTCCTCGACCTCAACTGAGCGGCACCGTCGGCCTCATGCGCGCGAAAATCACCTATGTCATCACGGCCGCCGTCCTGGTCTTCTACTTCGTCCTGGCCGGCAGCCGTGGCGTGTGGCTCCTCGAAGAGGGCACCTGGATCACCGTCACGCTGGGCGTGGCCGTACTGATCCTGCCGCTCGTCGGCATCTGGTTCCTGTGGGCCAACACCCGCTTCGTGACCAAGGCCAACAAGCTGGCCGTCGTCCTCGAAGCCGAAGGCGGCCTGCCCGTCGACGAGTTGGTCCGCACGTCGGGCGGCCGCATCGACCGGGACTCCGCCGACGCCGTCTTCGCCCGGCGCAAGGCCGAGACGGAGGACGCGCCCGACGACTGGCGCTGCTGGTTCCGCCTCGCCGTCGCCTACCAGGACGCCCGCGACACCCCCCGGGCCCGCAAGGCGATGCAGCGCGCGATCGCGCTGCACGACAGGAAACCGGCCGAGGTCTAGGTTTTCTTCTGGTCGGGCCAGACCCCGCGAGCCCGGCCCGGTCCACCCGAGAGGCCCCAGGGGCCGGGCCCGGCTGGGGTTCAGCGGCCCGCGGTCAGCCGCGCCGGTACTCGTCGGCCCATGCCTCCACCAGGTCCGCGGCCCGGTCGAAGGCCTCGCCGCGTCCCAGGAAGTCCGCGTTGTGGTCGGTGAGCAGAGGCGCGAGCGGCTCGGCGCCGGGCCGCTCGGCGATCAGGGCCTGGCCCTGGACGGTCCGCGGAAGACCAAGCCAGCGCACCGGCTGCTGAACGGTGTGCACGGCGCCGATCCGCGGCCACGCCACCGTAGTGGTGGAGAAGAAGGCGACCCGGCGCAGCCCGGCCTCGCTGACCCACACCCCGACCCGCAGCAGCCGCAGCGACGACGCGATCACGAGAACGGCGACGCCGAGAACGGCGAGCGCCCCCGCCGGTTCCCTGGCGGCGGCGATGATCACGGCGGCGAACAGCACGAACGAGGCGAGCAGCAGCAGCATGGCTCCGGCGGCGACCCGCCACGGGCCCGGCCGGTAGGGCCGCCGCCAGCGATCGCGGTCGTCGAAGGGCAGCGCGACCTCGTCGGAGTACTCACCGGGTGCGTCGACTGCGCGGTCGGCCGTCAGGAAGGGCAGGGGCACGACTGATCCTCACTCACAAGCACGCTCGATTGGGCTGTGCGGGGTGAGGCTACCCAGCAGGTCTCCGTGCGGCCACCTCCGGGGGTCCGGGCGCGCGTCGGCGCGTTGAGCCCGGTCAGCGCCGGTCGGGCGCCGGTCAGCGCCCCTGCGAGGCCTCCGACTGCTGACTGTGCCCGGGGGACTGAGGGCTCTCCATCGCCGGCAGCCCGAAGAGCAGCCCACCGGTGAGCCCGGCTATGACGGTCAGGCCGACGAGGGTCCTGCCAAGGAGCTGACCTGCGCTCGCGCGCTGGCGCGGCGGCGGCTCGACGTTGCTGCGGTAGCGGTCGGCCTCGGCGACGAATGCGAACGGAACGGGCTCACGCCGGCGGAACATGGGGGCACATCTCCTGGGAAACTCGAGGGGCTGTCGAACTGGTTGCTGCCTACTGGTACAGACGCACGGCAGTGCCGATTGGTGCCCGAATTCCCCGAATTGGCCGAAGAATGTGATGACGAACCGTCAGGGACGGAGTTGTCAGTGCCGGCCCGTAGAGTGGGCGCCGCCCGAGCGACGCAATTGGAAGGACCCGCCGGTGACCGACACCCCCGCCCCTGACCTCAAGCCCAGCTTCCGCAGCGATGTCACCGTAGATCTGGTGAAGCACGCGGCGTCCGACTCGGACGTGCTGTGGGCGGCCCGGGTCTCGACGGCCGGCGAGCAGTCCCTCGAAGAGCTCCAGAAGGACCCCGAGCGCTCCAAGGGCCTCATCAACTACCTGATGCGGGACCGGCACGGCAGCCCCTTCGAGCACAACTCGATGACGTTCTTCATCAGCGCCCCGATCTTCGTCTTCCGCGAGTTCATGCGCCACCGCGTCGGCTGGTCCTACAACGAGGAATCGGGCCGGTACAGGGAGCTCCAGCCGGTCTTCTACATCCCGGGCACCGACCGCAAGCTGGTCCAGCAGGGCCGCCCCGGCAAGTACGAGTTCGTCGACGGCTCGGCGGAGCAGCAGGAGCTGACCGCCCGCGTCATGGAGGACTCCTACCGGCGCTCCTACGAGGCGTACCAGGAGATGCTGGCGGCCGGCGTCGCCCGCGAAGTCGCCCGCGCCACGCTCCCGGTCGGCCTCTTCTCCTCGATGTACGCGACGTGCAACGCGCGCTCGCTGATGCACTTCCTCGGCCTGCGCACCCAGCACGAGCTGGCGAAGGTGCCGTCCTTCCCGCAGCGGGAGATCGAGATGGTCGGCGAGAAGATGGAGCGGGAGTGGGCCCGGCTGATGCCGCTCACCCACGCGGCCTTCAACGCCAACGGCCGGGTGGCCCCGTAACCACCCCGCCCACGACAGGCCACGACGAGCGAGGACCCATACCGGCACAGATGTGCGGATACGCCGCGCAAAGTGTCCGTATTGCGGCGTTTCGTGAAGTTCATCTAGGCTGATCAAACGGACCCGGCACTGCTTGAACCCCCGAGCAGGCAGTGCCGGGCTCCCTCAGCCACCTGCCCCCGAGGGGGGACCCCGCCCTGAGCAACGAGTAGCGTGTTACCCATGGCTCCGATCTCCACTCCGCAGACCCCCTTCGGGCGGGTCCTCACCGCCATGATCACGCCCTTCACGGCGGACGGCGCACTCGACCTCGACGGCGCCCAGCGACTGGCCGCCCACCTGGTCGACGCAGGCAACGACGGACTCATCGTCAACGGCACCACCGGCGAGTCCCCGACCACCAGCGACGCGGAGAAAGACCAGCTCGTACGGGCCGTACTGGAAGCCGTCGGCGACCGGGCCCACGTCGTGGCCGGAATCGGAACCAACGACACCCGCCACACCCTCGACCTCGCCCGTACGGCCGAACGCTCCGGCGCACACGGCCTGCTCGCGGTGACCCCGTACTACAACAAGCCCTCCCAAGAGGGCCTGCTCCGGCACTTCTCGGCCATCGCCGACGCCACCGAGCTCCCTGTGATGCTCTACGACATCCCCGGCCGCAGCGGCGTCCCCATCGACACCGAGACCCTCGTCCGGCTCGCCGAGCACCCCAGGATCGTCGCCAACAAGGACGCCAAGGGCGACCTCGGCCGCGCCAGCTGGGCCATCGCCCGCTCCGGCCTCGCCTGGTACTCCGGCGACGACATGCTCAACCTGCCCCTGCTCTCGGTCGGCGCCTGCGGCTTCGTCTCCGTCGTCGGGCACCTGGTCACCCCCGAGCTGCGCGCACTGCTCCAGGCGTACCTGGCCGGCGACGTCGCCAAGGCCACCGAGATCCACCAGCGGCTGCTCCCCGTCTACACGGGCATGTTCCGCACCCAGGGCGTCATGACCACCAAGGCGGCCCTGGCCCTCAAGGGGCTGCCCGCCGGACCGCTCCGGCTTCCCATGGTCGAGCTCACGCCGGAAGAATCAAGCCAGCTGGCGCTCGATCTCGCAGCCGGCGGGGTACAGCTCTAACCACAGACTTCACAACTGAATACGCGCCGCACAAAAGCGCGAAAAACCCTACACAACAGCAAGTGCACGAATGACATACGCGCCACGTGCCCTCAGGTACGTGGCGCGTGTGGTGAGGAGAGTCTTTTGAGTCATCCGCATCCCGAACTCGGCACCCCGCCGAAGCTTCCCAAGAACGGCCTGCGCGTCACACCGCTCGGCGGTCTCGGCGAAATCGGCCGGAACATGACGGTCTTCGAGTTCAACGGCCGCCTGCTCATCGTCGACTGCGGCGTCCTCTTCCCCGAAGAGGAGCAGCCCGGCATCGATCTGATCCTTCCGGACTTCAGCTCGATCAGGGACCGCCTCGACGACATCGAGGGCATCGTCCTGACGCACGGCCACGAAGACCACATCGGCGGCGTGCCCTACCTGCTTCGCGAGAAGCCGGACATCCCGCTGATCGGCTCCAAGCTGACCCTCGCGCTGATCGAGGCCAAGCTCCAGGAGCACCGCATCCGCCCCTACACGCTGGAGGTCGTCGAAGGCGACCGAGAGCGCCTGGGCCCCTTCGACTGCGAGTTCATCGCGGTCAACCACTCCATCCCGGACGCCCTTGCGGTCGCCATCCGCACCCCCGCGGGCATGGCCGTCGCCACTGGCGACTTCAAGATGGACCAGCTGCCGCTGGACGGCCGGCTCACCGACCTCCACGCGTTCGCGCGACTGAGCGAGGAGGGCATCGACCTCCTCCTCTCGGACTCGACGAACGCCGAGGTTCCCGGCTTCGTGCCGCCGGAGCGGGACATCTCCAACGTCCTGCGCACCGTCTTCGCCAACGCCGACAAGCGGATCATCGTGGCGAGCTTCGCCAGCCACGTCCACCGCATCCAGCAGATCCTGGACGCCGCCCACGAGTACGGCCGCAGAGTCGCCTTCGTCGGCCGCTCGATGGTCCGCAACATGGGCATCGCACGCGACCTCGGTTACCTGAAGGTGCCGGCCGGCCTCGTCGTCGACGTCAAGACCCTCGACGACCTGCCGGACGACGAGGTCGTCCTGGTCTGCACGGGTTCGCAGGGCGAGCCGATGGCCGCACTGTCCCGCATGGCCAACCGCGACCACCAGATCCGGATCGTCCAGGGCGACACCGTGATCCTGGCGTCGTCGCTCATCCCCGGCAACGAGAACGCGGTCTACCGCGTCATCAACGGCCTGACCCGCTGGGGCGCCAACGTCGTCCACAAGGGCAACGCCAAGGTGCACGTCTCGGGCCACGCCTCGGCCGGCGAGCTGCTGTACTTCTACAACATCTGCAAGCCGAAGAACCTGATGCCGGTCCACGGCGAATGGCGTCACCTGCGGGCGAACGCGGAGCTCGGAGCCCTCACCGGCGTTCCGAAGAACCACATCGTCATCGCCGAGGACGGCGTGGTCGTCGACCTGGTCGACGGCACCGCGCGGATCGTCGGCAAGGTCCAGGCCGGCTACGTCTACGTCGACGGCCTCTCGGTCGGCGACGTCACCGAGTCCTCGCTCAAGGACCGCCGCATCCTCGGCGACGAGGGCATCATCTCGGTGTACGTGGTGGTGGACTCCACCAGCGGCAAGATCACCAGTGGTCCGCACATCCAGGCCCGCGGTTCCGGCATCGAGGACTCGGCGTTCGGACCGGTGGTCTCGAAGATCGAGGAAGCGTTCAACCGGTCCGCCCAGGACGGCGTCGTCGAGCCCCACCAGCTCCAGCAGCTGATCCGCCGCTCGGTCGGCAAGTGGGTCTCGGACACCTACCGCAGGCGTCCGATGATCCTCCCCGTGGTCGTCGAGGTCTGACCGTCGCGACAGCAGGTCCGGAGCGGGGCACCTCGATTTGCATCGGGGCGCCCCGCTCCAGTAGGTTTATGTCTCCGCCCACGGGGAACCCGCTACGGTCAAGCACCGCAGAGGACTTCACGACGGGGACGGAAATCCGGCTTCAGAATCTCTGATAAAGTCGGGCCCGCCGAAAGGGAAAACGCGAAAGCGAAGAACTCAAGGCGAACCCCAATTCGACGGGGAATCGGACACGAAAGAGTCTGATAGAGTCGGAAACACGAAATACCGAAGGGAAGCGCCCGGAGGAAAGCCC